>JACDAP010000550.1 GCA_013695395.1 Solirubrobacterales bacterium | reverse complement strand
CTCTTCACCCGCGCCTCGGGCAGCCGCGTGGCGGCGATCGCTCCCACCAGCGGGCTGACCGCGCAGAAGAGCCAGACCGCGTCGTAGGAGCCGAGGCGCAGGAGCGCCTCACCGATGAGCGAGCCCACGGTCAGCCCTCCCCAGATCGCCAGGCCGAAGAGCCCGATCGCCTGCCCGCGCCGCTCCTCCGGGGCGAGGTCGACGATCCAGGCCGCGCCCGCGACGAAGACCCAGCCGTCGCCCAGTCCGAGGACCAGGCGCGCGGCGATCAGGCCGGACAGGCCCAGTGGGAGCAGGTACATCGCGCCCGCGGCCGCCGCGATCAACAGCCCGGTGACCAGGATCACCCGCCGGCCCCGGTCATCGACGAAGCGGCCTCCGAGCGGGCGGCCGATCACCGCGGTGGCCGCGAAGCAGCCGACCACGATGCCGACCGCGAGATCGGTGGAGCCGATCGGCCCCTTCACGTACCGAGGCAGGACCGGGAGCGCCGCACCGATGGCCAGGAAGCCGAGCAGCGTCGCGGCCCAGACCCCGATGGAGGCCGCGAGCGCCGGCCGCGCCCGGGCGCGCTCGACGAGCCGGGCGATGGCGGAGGCGCGGGTCATGCGGCCCGCACCTTAGTTTCGACACCGCGGACAACGATGCCTCAGCCGGCTTGGACGCGGGTAAGGCTCCCCGGGAGCCCGCCCCTGAAAGGATTGCTGCCCTCCCCGATGACCGAGCCTGCGACCGTCCACGATCCCTCCGACTACCGGCCGACCCCCGGCTACCACGACGAGGTGTACCTGCCGGACGGCAGCCCGCGCGACTACGCACGCCCGATGGCCGAGGAGCTCGAACGGATGGGTCCCGAGCAGCTCGCGGCCGCCGGCCGCCGCCGCGACGCGATCTTCATGCAGCAGGGCATCACGTTCGACGCGACCGGTGAGGACGGCCCGGTCAAGGACCGCCCGTTCCCGCTCGACCTGGTCCCGCGGATCATGCCGGGGGAGGAATGGACCCACATCAAGCGCGGGCTCGCGCAGCGGATCCGGGCGCTCAACCACTTCGTCGACGACGTCTACCACGGCCGGGAGATCGTCCACGCCGGGATCGTGCCGTGGAACCTGATCGTCTCCCGCTCCCACTTCGCCCGCGCGGTGCACGGCATCCGCCCGCCGGGGGGCGTCTACACGCACGTGGCCGGCTGCGACCTCGTCCGTGACGAGGAGGGCTGGAAGGTCCTCGAGGACAACGTCCGCACCCCGTCGGGTATCTCCTACGTGCTCGAGAACCGGGTGGCGATGACCCGCCTGGTCCCGAGCCTCTTCCAGAGCTACCGCGTCCGCCCGGTCGACCATTACCCGCAGCTGCTGCTCGCCGCACTGCGCGCCGTCGCCCCCTCGACCGACGACGAGGCCACGGTCGTGGTGTGGACGCCCGGCCCGCTCAACTCCGCCTACTTCGAGCACGCGTTCCTCGCCCGCCAGATGGGCGTCGAGCTCGTCGAGGCCTCCGACCTGGTCGTCCGCGACGACGTGCTCTACATGCGCACCACGAGCGGGCTGCGCCGCGTCCACTCGGTCTACCGGCGCCTCGACGACGACTACGTCGACCCGCTTGAGTTCCGGCCGGAGTCGCTGCTCGGCGTCCCCGGGCTCGTCCGCGCCTACCGCGCCGGAACGGTCGCGGTCGCCAACGCGTTCGGCACCGGTGTGGCGGACGACAAGGCGATCTACCACTACGTCCCGGAGATGGTGAAGTTCTACCTCGGCGAGGAGCCGATCCTCGACAACGTGAAGACCTACCTGCTCTCCGATCCCGAGCAGCTCGAATACGTCCTTCCCCGGCTCGACCAGCTCGTCATCAAGCCGACCAGCGAGTCCGGCGGCAAGGGCGTCTTCATCGGCCCGAGCACGCCGGCCGACGAGCTCGAGGCCCTCGCCGAGGTGCTGAAGGTGGAGCCGCAGAAGTGGATCGCGCAGGAGGTCGTCAAGCTCTCCACCGTCCCCACCTCCGACCTCGACGGAACGGTCGCCGCCCGCCACGTCGACCTGCGCCCCTTCGCCGTATTCGGGGAGACGATCAAGATCGTTCCCGGCGGCCTGACCCGCGTCGCGATGCGGGAGGGTTCGATGATCGTGAACTCCTCCCAGGGTGGCGGCTCGAAGGACACCTGGGTGCTCGAGGACGGTGAGGACAGCGACCGCGCCGAGCCGCCGGATGTGGTGCGCCAGGAGCTCCCCGCGCTGCCGGACATGCGCTACGGCGGCTGGAGCGACCAGGAGCAGCAGCAGCAGCAGACCTCCACCGAAAGGGGCCGAGCTCATGCTTGCCCGCATCGCGCATGAGCTCTTCTGGCTCGGGCGCAACCTCGTCCGCGCCGAGCACACCGCCCGGATGCTCGACGGCGTCTTCCAGGCCGACCTGCAGGGTCGTCCCGACGATCCCACCGGCGTCACGCTCTCCTGGCCCTCGATCCTCGCGATCATGGGCAGCGAGCAGCCCGAGGAGGGGACCGTGCGCCGCGACGACGTGCTCTCGACCCTCACGCTCGACCTGGACAACCCCGCCTCGGTGATCGCCTGCACCGCCCGCGCCCGCGAGGGCGCCCGCACCGTCCGCGACGTCCTCTCCGCGGAGATGTGGGAGGCGATCAACACCACGAACATGGGCCTGCTCGAAGGTGATCTGAGCGCTCGGCTGCGGACCGGCCCCTACTCGGTCTACCAGTACGTCAAGGAGCGTTCGGCGCTCTTCTGGGGCCTCACGAGCCGGACGATGCTGCGCGACGACGCGAGCGCCTTCCTCCGCGCCGGCGGCCGCCTTGAGTCCGCCGACATGATCCTGCGGATGCTGCGGGTCGCGCTGCCGCCGGACGTCGCCGAGCAGGAGCCGCCGACCGCGGGGATCGAGGGCGCTCTGGAGTCCCCGACCGGCGGGGCCGCCGTGCGGGACGGCCAGGCGCTCGCGCTGCTCCAGGCGGTCGGCGGATTCCAGGCCTTCCGCCGCGCCGTCCAGGGCCCCCCGGACGCGCTGCCGGTGGGGCGCTTCCTGCTCTACGAGCAGAACTACCCGGACTCGGTGGCCGCCTCGGTCAGCTACGCGCTCGACGTGCTGCAGCGCGCCGACGACTCGCCGCGCACCTCCGAGCCGATCCTCCGGCTGAGCCGCCTGGGCGCCGACCTCGAGTTCCGCGCCCGCGGCGGCGAGGCGGGAGCCGGTGCGCTCAACGCGACCTGCGAGACGGTGCAGCGCGAGCTCGCGCTCGTCGACGGGGACATCGCCCAGCGCTACTTCGCGGGAGCGGACTACCAGGGGACGTTGTACGCATGAACTTCCAGATCACCTTCACGACCGGCTACGAGTACGACTCCGTCGTCACCGACAACCTCAACGCGCTCCGGGTCCGCCCGGCGACCACGAGCTCCCAGCGGGTCGACGACTTCCATGTCCGGATCGATCCCGAGACGCGGCTGCACCGCCACACCGATTACTTCGGCACCGAGGTCATCGAGTTCGGCATCCCGAAGCCGCACGAGAGCATGACCATCGACGTGCGGGCCCGGGTGGTCACGACGCAGTCTCCGTATCCGGACGAGGCGAGTTGGGAGGCGATCGGCGCGCCCGCCTACGCCGAGGCCGCGGGCGAGTTCCTCATGCCGACCGGGACCGAGCCGCCGGACGCGCTGCTCGAGGAGTTCGACCAGATGGCCCGCGCGACCTCGCCGCTCGCAACGCTCCTGCTGCTCTGCGAGCTGATCCCCGACCGCTTCGAGTACAAGCCAGGCACCACCTACGTCGGTTCCACGGTCGAGGACCTGATCAGGGGCGGCGCCGGCGTCTGCCAGGACTTCGTCCACCTCGCCCTGATCCTGCTGCGCCGCCAGGGGATCGCGGCCCGCTACGTCTCCGGCTACCTGTGGGCCGCGCCCCAGGACGGCGGCTCGGACTCGGTCGAGGTCGACACCCACGCCTGGCTCGAGGCCCTGCTGCCCGCCTCGGGCGGTCGCGGCGAGCCGGTCTGGGTCGGCGCGGACCCGACCAACCGCATCCTCGCGACCGAGTCGCACGTGAAGATCGGTCACGGCCGCTTCTACGCCGACGTGCCACCGGTCAAGGGCGTCTACCGGGGCGGGGCCGAGGCGAAGCTCGCCGCCGCCGTCTCCATGACGCGCCTGGACCCGACGACGAGCGCGCGGGCCTGAGCGCCTCCGCGACAGCGCAGGCGCTACCATCCCCCGTCGGTTCGCCCCCGGCCGCTCGATGAGAGCTGCCTCGTGGCGCGAGTCGACCGTCCTCATCCCTCGCCGACCGGGAGCCCACCATGGCCCGCGGAGACGTGCGTATTGCAGTGACCCTCGCGTGCGAGGACTGCAAGCGCCGCAACTACCAGACCAACAAGTCCAAGCGGAACAACCCGGATCGCATCGCGATGCGGAAGTTCTGCAAGTGGTGTCGCAGCCACACGAGCCACCGGGAGACCCGGTAGCCGATCATGGCCCGTAAGCGGCCCAAGGACGACGATCAGGACCCGATCCACCGCGAAGGTGTTCCGGGCGATCTCGACCATGCCTCCGGCAACGTCGACGCCTTCGGGGCGGAGATCGTGCGTGGGGGCGACGGCGAGGAGTTCGACGCGACCTCGGAGGCCGAGCTCAGCCGGCAGGCCGCCGCGGCGGCTCCCAGCGGCGTCCCGCTCAAGGACGGCGTCGTCAAGCCCAGCCGCGGCATCGGCCGCTTCCCGGGCTTCCTGCGCGCCTCCTGGGCCGAGCTCCAGCGCGTCCAGTGGCCCGACCGTCGGCAGGTCGCCCAGGCGACCGCCGTCGTGCTCGGGTTCGTGGTCATCGCCGGCGCCTACCTCGGCCTCGCCGACGCCGTGGCGTCGCGTTTCGTCGACCTCATCCTCTAAAGGCAGTCAGGCTCTTCATGTTTCGCTGGTACGTCGTCAACACCTATTCCGGGCACGAGAACAAGGTCAAGAACAACATCGAGCACCGGGTGACCTCGCTCGGGCAGAAGCGCCATCTCCGCCAGATCCACGTCCCGACCGAGACCGTCACCGAGATCAAGGACGGCGAGAAGAAGGAGAAGGAGAAGCGCACCATGCCGGGCTACGTGCTCGTGAACATGGAGCTCAACGAGGAGTCCTGGTCGCTCGTCAAGAACACCCCGGGGGTCACCGGCTTCGTCGGTGCCTCCAACGAGCCCGTGCCGCTCACGCAGTCCGAGGTCGATCGCCTGCTCAACCCGAAGGGCGGCCCCGGCGCGACCGCGAAGGCGCCCACCAAGGCGCAGTTCACCATCGGCGAGTCCGTCAAGGTCATCTCCGGACCCCTCTCGGACTTCTCCGGTGAGATCTCCGAAATCAACCAGGACGCCGCCAAGCTCAAGGTCCTTGTGTCAATCTTCGGCCGCGAGACACCGGTCGAGGTCGGCTTCGACCAAGTCAAGAAGATCTAGGAAGACCCCATGGCCAAGAAAGTCCTCACCACCATCAAGCTGCAGTCGCTCGGCGGCCAGGCCACCCCGGCCCCGCCGGTCGGCCCTGCGCTCGGCCAGCACGGCATCAACATCATGGAGTTCTGCAAGGCGTTCAACGCGCAGACCCAGGGTGACGCCGGCACGGTCATCCCCGTCGTGATCACGGTCTACGAGGACCGCTCGTTCACGTTCGTCACGAAGACCCCGCCGGCCTCGGTGCTCATCAAGCAGGCCATCGGCCTCGAGAAGGGCTCCCCGGAGCCGCACACCAACAAGGTCGGAACGATCACCCAGGCGCAGATCCGGGCGATCGCCGAGAAGAAGCTCAACGACCTCAACGCCAACGACATCGACCAGGCCGCGAAGACCATCGCCGGCACCGCCCGCTCCATGGGCGTCACGGTCGAGGGCTAGGAAGAACTCATGGCTAAGCACGGCAAGGCATTCCTGAGCGCGCGTGAGCGCGTCGACCGCGAGCGCGAGTACGAGCCCGCCGAGGCGCTCGCCCTCGTCAAGTCGCTCAAGACCGCGAAGTTCAACGAGTCGGTCGAGCTCCACGTCCGTACGGGCCTGAACGTCCGCCACGCCGACGAGCAGCTCCGCGGCACGATCGCGCTGCCCAACGGGCTGGGCAAGGACGTCACGGTCGTCGTCTTCGCTCAAGGGCCCAAGGCCGCCGAGGCCGAGGCCGCGGGTGCGGACATCGTCGGCGCCGAGGATCTCGCCAAGCGCGTCGAGGAGGGCTTCACCGACTTCGACATCGCGATCGCCACGCCCGACCTGATGCCGCTCGTCGGTCGCCTGGGCCGCGTGCTCGGCCCGCAGGGCAAGATGCCGAACCCGAAGGTCGGCACCGTGACCATGGACGTGACCAAGGCGGTCACCGAGTCCAAGGCCGGCAAGGTCGAGTACCGCACCGACCGCACCGCGATCGTCCACCTGACGATCGGCAAGACAGACTTCGACGAACGCGCGCTGCTCGAGAACTACGCAGCCGTGATCGACGAGCTGGTGAAGGCGAAGCCGTCGGCTGCGAAGGGCAAGTACCTGCGCACGATCACGATCGCCTCGACCATGGGCCCCGGCATCAAGGTCGACCCCAGCCGCACCAAGGACCTCCTCGAGGAGGCTGCAACGCCCACCGCGGCGTAAGCAGACTCCTACGAGGCCACCGTAGACCTCGGGCTGAGGCGCATCCGCGCTTCGCAAGCCCCGACAAGGAGGCCAGTTGAACAGAGAAGAGAAAGCCGCGGTGATCGATGAGATCGCCGGCCAGATCAAGGAGTCCGAAGCCGTCATCGCGGTGGACTACCGCGGGATCAGCGTGCCCCAGGCCGCTGAGCTGCGTGCGTCGCTGCGCGGATCGGACTCGACCTTCCGGGTCACCAAGAACACGCTGACCATCCGCGCCGCGGACCAGGCCGAGCAGGAGGCCCTCAAGGACCTGTTGACCGGCCCGACCGCCCTGACGTTCGTCAAGGGCGACGTGGCCGCGGCCGCGAAGGCGCTGGCGGACTTCCAGAAGGCCCAGCCGGACCTGCTGCCCTTCAAGGGCGGCACGCTGAACGGCGTCACGATCGACGCCGACCAGATCAAGGCGCTGTCCAAGCTGCCGACGCGCGAGGTGCTCTACCAGCAGCTCGTGGGCGTCGTCGCCTCGCCGATCTCCGGCCTGGCCCGCACCCTGAACGCGCTGATCGGCGGGCTGGCCATCCAGCTCGGACAGATCAACGAGAAGAAGCAGTCGGGCGAGATCCCGGCGGACTCTGCCCCTGCGGCCGCGGCTCCGGCCGCGACCGACGAGGCACCCGCAGCCGAGGCGGCCCCGGCCGCCGAGGACACGACCGATGACGCGGCTGCGACCGCCGAGGCCCCCACCGACCCGGACGCCGAGGCCACCGTGGCCCCGACGACCAGCGACGACCCGGCCGAAGGCGCCGACGACGCATCCGCAACCCCCACCGACACCCAGGAGAACTAAGACATGGCTACCACCACTGACGCATGTATCGACGAGCTCAAGAGCTTCTCCGTGCTCGAGCTCTCTGAGCGCATCAAGGCGCTCGAGGAGACCTTCGGCGTCTCCGCGGCTGCGGTCGCGGCCCCGGCCGCCGGCGGCGCCGCCGCTCCGGCCGCCGAGGAGGAGGTCTCCACGACCGCCGACGTCATCCTCACCGCCGCGGGCGACAAGAAGATCCAGGTCATCAAGGTCGTCCGTGCCGCGACCGGCCTCGGTCTCAAGGAGGCCAAGGCGCTCGTCGACGGCGCGCCCGGCCCGATCAAGGAGGGCATCGAGCGCGACGAGGCCGAGAAGCTCCTGGCCGAGCTGAAGGAAGCGGGCGGCGAGGCGGAGCTCAAGTAGCTCGGACTCCTCACGTTCGTGTCCGCATGGGGGCGTCCTTCGGGGCGCCCCTTTGCGTTTTGTCTGGTCTTTTGCTTGCGGGGCCGGCCGGCGCGACATCTCGCCTCGTTCCCCGACTCGCGAACATCGCAGGTGGGCTGCCGAGACGCGTCTCCGCGCTCGTCGCGAAGCCACTCGGCGAGAC
>JACDAP010000533.1 GCA_013695395.1 Solirubrobacterales bacterium | reverse complement strand
TTGCTGCTCCCCCCACGGCAGGCGCCCCGGCCGTGGCGTCCGATGACGTGCTCGTGCTCTTGGGCGTGCTCGCAGCCCGCAGCTGGGCGGCGCGGAGGACGTCGCGGCAGTCCGTGTACTCGTCGACGTCCGTCGGGATCGACGCCAGGGCCTCGCGGTACTCGGCCGCGGTGTAGCTCCCGTCGATCTTGCCGTCCTGGCAGTCCTGGACGGCCGCCGCGCCACCGCCCGCGGCGAGCGCTCCCGACGGGGAGGCCAGCAGCAGGGCAGCCGCAGCGAGCATGGTCGTCGGGCGACGCATCTGGTCGACTTGCCCCGTTCGGTGGGTCGGGAAACGTCTCACGGGCGCGCAAGCGCGCACGCACAGGACGCTCAGCCTACGGATCACCCGCACCGGGGGGACGGGCCCGAACGCACGGAGGACGCCCTCGACATGGGCGCCCTCCGGCTGCTGCTTGGCTGGATCTACTTCGACGTCCCGGTGCTGCCCCGGTGGGACCATGCCCGGTGGGGTCGTCGACGGTGGCCCGGGTTGGATTCGCCAGATGGCTCCAACCTGCTCGACCTAGCGGCCGGGCACCTCCAGGGTCCCGCAAAAACTGTCACTACCGATACGGACCACCTCCTTTCTCTGGTGAGCGAAAGGTAGCACCGGCACCCGACGGCATTCGAGTGGATACGCGCCCGGGTTCGGACCCGCTGCGCCACCGTGTCCGGCGACCGGCCGAGCGCGCGGGTTCAAGCTCCCGGGGGCCGCGTACGAGTCGCGCGCTCGTGCTCCTCGCTCACCACCGCGAGCCCTCCGGGCGTCTGGTCGGTGTCCGCAGTAGAGACGGCCGCCCGTGGCGCCCCGGTCTCCGCGGCACGCCGCTCCTGGCGCGCGCTCGTGCGCGCGACAACGGCGATGGCGAGACCCGCCGCGACCGCCGAGAGCGCGGTTGCGAGTGCTCGGAGCGTGTCGATGCGCTGCCGCTCCGCGACGTCAGCCGCGTCTCCGAGGAGCGTCCACGCCGCCAGCACCGCGATCACCGCGACCAGCCAGACCGCCCACCAGACACCGAACAGGCGTGGCGCGCCGCGCCCGGGCTCGCCCGCGCGCCAGAGCGAGATCATGAGCCGGCGCGGTGCGACCAGGTTCAGCCCCGGGACGAACCACGCGCCGACCCCCGCCCCCACCCGCTGCGTCCCGGCGCCGAGCGAGACCAGGTTGCGGTGCGCGCGAACCTGCCAGCGCAGGAACAGCGCGGCCGCGACGAGGAACGCCACCAGCTCCACCAGCGCTCCGAAGGCGACCAGCTGGTCGGCGGCGGAGAGGTCGTCGGGGAGCGCCCTGCCGTCCTCGAGGCGGCCGGCCACGACGATCCGGCCCACGTCGGCCCCGATCGCCAGCACGCACGCCCCGACCTTCACGTAGAGCGCCACGATCGCGGCGGCACTACGCGAGCCGAGGGGAGCGTACGTCGCCCCCGCGACGCCGGTCATGCCCGCCCCGGAGTGGACGGTCGATCCGGGCGGCGGCCCGTCAGGAGCCGCGCCGCCCGCCCGTGCCTCACGCGTCCTGCTCGTCCTCGACGTCGGTGGTCGCCTCGCTGTCGGCCACGTCGGAGACGATCTCCTGTGCGCCTTCGACCGCTCCGGTGGCGGGGTCGATGACGGCCTCGCCGTCCGGCCCGGGCGCGAGGCCCTCGAGCGACTGCTGCGGCTCGGTGACGGGCTCGGACTCCACCACGAGCGCCACGGCCGACACGCGATCGTCCTCACGGACGTTCATCACGCGCACGCCCGTCGCCGCCCGGCCCTGCTGAGAGATCCCCTTGACCGGGGTGCGCTGGACCATCCCGTTCTCCGAGATGAAGACGAGATCCTGGTGCGAACGGACAACCAGGGCACCGGCCAGGCCGCCTTTGGTGTCGGTCAGGCCCATCGTCTTGACGCCCTTGGCGCCACGCGAGGTCTTGCGGTACTGGTCGATCTTGGTGCGCTTGCCGTAGCCGTTCTCGGTCACGACGAGCAGCTCCATCTCGTCCCGGGCGATGTCCATCGCGATGACCTCGCCCTTCGGCCCGACGTCCATGCCGCGCACGCCCGCGGTGCCGCGGCCCATCGCGCGCGTCTGCGCCTCCTCGAAGCGGACGGTCTGGCCCGCCTTGGAGATGATGATCACCTCGTCGCCCGGGTCGACGCGGCGCACGGAGACGAGCTCGTCGTCCTCGCGAATGTTGATCGCGATGATGCCGTCCGCCTTGATCGGCGTGTTGTAGGCGAGGAACTCGGTCTTCTTGATCGTCCCGGACCTCGTCGCGAAGAGCAGGAACTCGCTCTCCCGGAAGTCCCGTGTGGAGACGACCGACTGGATCCGTTCGCCCTCGCGCAGCGGCAGCACGTTGACCAGGGCGCGGCCCTTGCTCGTCCGCGAGGCCTCGGGCAGCTCGTAGACCTTCGAGCGGTAGACCTTGCCGCGGTTGGAGAAGAACAGCAGGTAGTCGTGCGAGGAGCAGACGAAGAGGTGCTCGATGTAGTCGCCGTCCTTCATGTCCATCCCGGTCACCCCGACGCCGCCGCGCTGCTGCTGGCGGTAGGTCGCCAGCGGAAGCGACTTGATGTAGCCGGTGTGCGTGATCGTGATGACCATCTGCTGGTCGGCGATCAGGTCCTCGATGTCGAGCTCGTCCTCGGAGTCCTGGATGAGCGTGCGCCGCTCGTCGCCGTAGGCCTCGTTGAGCTCGGCGAGCTCCTCCTTGATCAGCGCCATCACGAGGTCCTCGTCGCCGAGCAGCGCGCGCAGCTCGCCGATCCGCTCCATCACGTCGGCGTGCTCCTGCTTGATCTCGCCGGACTCCAGCGCGGTCAGCTGCGAGAGCCGCAGGGCGAGGATCGCCTCGGCCTGGATCTGCGAGAGCGAGAAGCGCTCCATCAGCTGCTCGCGCGCCGCGTCCCGGTTGGCCGACGCCCGGATCAGGTCGATGATCGCGTCGAGGTTCTCGAGCGCGATGAGCAGGCCCTCGAGCACGTGCGCCCGCGCCTCCCGCTGGGCGAGCTCGAACTTCGAGCGCCGCACGACGACCTCACGCTGGTGCGTGACGTAGGCGTGGATGACCTCGCGCAGGGAGAGCGTGCGCGGCACACCGTCGACGAGCGCGACCATGTTCACGCCGAACGTCGACTGCATCGACGTGTGCTTGTAGAGCTTGTTCAGCGCGACCTTCGGGATCACGTCCCGCTTGAGCTCGATCACCAGGCGCATCCCGCGCCGGTCGGACTCGTCGCGGATGTCCGAGATCTCGGGGATCTTCTTGTCGTTGACGAGGTCGGCGATCTTCGTGATCAGGCCGCCCTCGCCTCCCTTGCGCACCTGGAAGGGCAGCTCGGTGACGATCAGCGCCTCCTTGCCGCGCTGGATGTCCTCGATGCCCACCTTCGCCCGCACCCGCACCCGCCCGCGGCCGGTCTCGTAGGCGTCGCGGATGCCCTGGCGGCCGAGGATGATCCCGCCGGTCGGGAAGTCCGGTCCCGAGACGTGCGTCATCAGCTCTTCGGCGGAGATGTCCGGGTCGTCGATGTAGGCGTTCACCGCATTGACGACCTCACGCAGGTTGTGCGGCGGGATGTTCGTCGCCATGCCGACCGCGATGCCCGAGGACCCGTTGACCAGCAGGTTCGGGAAGCGCGACGGGAGCACCGTCGGCTCCTGGCGCGACCCGTCGTAGGTCGGCACGAAGTCGACCGTGTCCATGTCGAGATCGCGCAGCATCTCGGTGGCCAGGCGCGACATGCGCGCCTCCGTGTTGTGCGAGACGAACCCGTCGGTGAGGAACGCGTGGTCCTCCGAGTCGACCCGCAGGGAGTAGACCGGCTGGACGCCCGCAGGCTCCACCGAGGCGACCTCGGCGTAGTAGTAGTCCCCGGTGAGGAGAGGATCGACGACCGAGCAGACCTCCTCGGAGGCGATCCGCTCACGCAGGGCGACGCCGTCACGCTCCCACCGCTCGACCCGGTCGACGTTGTGCCGACGCAGCCAATAGGCGTGCGGCGAGCCCGCGGTCTCCTCGCGGATGTACTCCGCGACGAACGGGACGTGATCGCTCGAGAGCGCCCGGCTGGTCAGCGGGATCTGGCGGAGCGCCGTGCGTAGCTTGGCCTGCTTGACGCCGAGGAAACCGACCCGGTCACTGAACAACCGCGCGTCGCGACGGTTCGTGATGATGACCTTCGTCTCTCCGCGCGATCTCGGGCCGCTCAGGCGGGAGACGACCCCGAACTCGAGCAGCAGCTGCTGGACCTCGCGAGCGAGCTCGGCGCTGTAGGTCGAGTAGGAGACCTGGATCGTGTTGCGCGGCAGGAGCGAGGACGAGCCGTCGCCGGTGAAGAGCGCCTGGAGGAACGCGCGCTTGTACGGCATCGTCGACGTCCAGACGCGTTCCGGGACGTGCTTCTCGGCGCTGCGCAGGCTCGCGATCGGCCCGAGCACGCTGCCGAGCAGCTCGAACAGGTTGTGCACGTCGATCTCGTGGCAGACGTTGCCCGAGGCGATCGTGCGCGACCCGACGTACCGGGTTCCCCCGACGACGCGGTCATACGCCGCGAGGACCGTGTCGAAGAACGCGCGGTCGTTGTTGTTGAAGCCCGCGCGGGACTCGCTGATGAAGCCCTCGGAGACCCAGGCACCGAGCAGCACCGCCTCGGCGCGCTCGTCGGCCGACAGCTCGCCGCCCGTCGGACGCGGGGTCCGGTTGAGCACGACGCGGTCGCCGGTCGAGAGCTCCTCGAGGAGCTTCCACATCAGCATCGGGACACCGGCGACGTCGACCAGGCAGAGCACCGGGTGGTTCTCGGTCCCGGTCAGCGAGTAGCCCTCACGCGTGGTCGCCTTGAGCGTCGGGTGGTCGCCCGAGTGGAAGAGCTTCGACGCGTGGACCGGGCGCGCCAGCCGGTCGAGCAGGGTCAGGTCGACATTGCGCTCCGAATCGGGCGCCATGCCGACCGCGAGATCGGCGAGCCGACGCGTGCCGGTCGGCGTCGCGACGCGTGTGTCGCCGGAGGCGCAATATCGCATGGCAGCTGCCGCGTCCCCGTCGACCGAGCCGAAGTTCCCCTGCCCGTCGACGAGCGGGTAGCGCAGGGAGAAGTCCTGCGCCATGCGCACGAGCGTGTCGTAGATCGAGGCGTCGCCGTGCGGGTGATAGTTGCCCATCACCTCGCCGACGATCTTCGCGCACTTGGAGTACGGGCGGTTGGGCTGGAGGCCCAGGTCGTTCATCCCGTAGAGCACCCGGCGGTGCACGGGCTTGAGGCCGTCGCGCACGTCCGGAAGCGCACGGCCGACGATGACCGACATCGCGTAATCCAGGTACGCGCTCTTCATCTCGTCTTCGAGCGCGCGCGGCTCGACGTTGCCGCCGCCGATGACGTCAATGGCCATGGGTCACCTCATCCTTCTTGTGGGAGAACGGGGCGGAGCCCCGGATCGTCAGTTCGCTCACACGTCGACCGTGGCGGCCAGCGCGTTGTCCTCGATGAACTCGCGGCGGTGCTCCACCACGTCGCCCATCAGCATCGAGAAGAGGCGGTCGGCGTCGGCCGCATCCTCGATCGAGACCTGCTGCAGCGTCCGCGACGTCGGGTTCATCGTCGTGTCCGCGAGCTGGTCGGCGTTCATCTCGCCGAGGCCCTTGAAGCGGTTCAGCGTCACGCCCTTCTGCGCGACCGAGAGGACCGCTTGGCGCAGCGCCTCGAAGGTCGGCGCCTCCTCCTTCTTGTCCCCGAGCCGCACCACGAAGGCCGGTGTCCCGGCCAGCTCGGCGATCTGCTGGTGGACCTTCACGAACTCCCGGTACTCCTTGGAGTCGAAGAGCGCGCGCGGCAGCCGGTGGGTCTGGGCCAGGCCGGTCTTGTTCTCGATGCCCTTGACGACGAGGTCGCCGTCCTCGTCGGAGACGAGCTCGGTCACGAGCGTGGCCTTCGCGTCCTCGTTGCGCGCGAAGAGCGCGACCGCGTCCGCCGAGTTCGCGATGTGCTCGGCCAGGAGGTTCGACTCCTCGAGGAAGCCGACCGCCCGCGCACCATGGGTCGCGCGGAGCGTGGAGCCCCAGCCGTCGAGCTGCTTGATCAGCCGGCAGTAGCGCTGCCAGCGGGTCTCGGTGAGCTTGAACGCCCTGCCGTGCCGGTCGAGGATCTCGAACTTCTCGAACTTGTCGGAGAGCAGCACCTCCTCGAGCTCGTGCTCGTGCTCGATGTAGCGCTCGTTGCGCCCCTGCTTGAGCTTGTAGAGCGGCGGCTTGGCGATGTAGACGAACCCGGCCTCGAAGAGCTCGGGCATCTCGCGGAACATCAGCGTGAGGATCAGCGTCCGGATGTGCGCGCCGTCGACGTCGGCGTCGGTCATCAGGATGATCTTGTGGTACCGGGCGTTCTCGATGTCGAACTCGTCCCGCACCCCGGTGCCGATCGCCGTGATGAGCGCCTGGACCTCGTTGTTGGCGAGCACCTTGTCGATGCGGGCCTTCTCGACGTTGAGGATCTTGCCGCGCAGCGGAAGCACGGCCTGGGTGTGCCGGTCGCGGCCCTGCTTGGCCGAGCCGCCGGCGGAGTCACCCTCCACCACGAAGATCTCGGCCAGGGACGGATCCTTGACCGAGCAGTCGGCGAGCTTGCCGGGCAGCTTCGAGTTCTCCAGGGCGCTCTTGCGCCGGGTCAGATCACGCGCCTTGCGCGCGGCGGAGCGGGCCTGGGCGGCCTGGACGGCCTTGCGGACGATCGCCCGCGCCTCGGCCGGGTTCTCCTCGAGGAACTCGGCCAGGCCGGCGTTGACGATCTTCTGCACGTGCCCGGCCATCCCCGGGTTGCCGAGCTTCGTCTTGGTCTGCCCCTCGAACTGCGGGTCGGCGAGCTTGACCGAGATGATCGCCGTGAGGCCCTCCCGCACGTCCTCGCCGGAGAGCTCGTTGTCCTTCTCCTTCAGCTCGCCCTTGGCCTTGGCCCAGCGATTGATCTGCACGGTGAGCGCGGAACGGAAGCCCGACATGTGCGAGCCGCCCTCGTGCGTGTTGATGTTGTTCGCGAAGGAGAAGACCGACTCCTGGTAGGTGCCGTTCCACTGCATCGCGACCTCGACGTAGCCGTCCTTCTCGGAGTCGCCGTCGAAGTAGATGATCTTCTTGCCGAGCTGCTCCTTGCCGTCGTTGAGGTGGCGGACGAAGTCCTCGATGCCGCCCTCGGCGTGGAACTCCGCGCGCTTGCCCTCCCCGCGCTCGTCGGTGATCGTGATCCGCAGGCCGCGGGTCAGGAACGACGTCTCGCGCAGTCGCTGCTCGAGCGTCGCGTAGTCGAAATCGAGCGACTCGAAGATCTCGGAGTCCGGGAGGAAGGAGATCGTGGTGCCGTGCTCCTTGGAGGGCTCCCCCTTGACGATCTCGCCCTGCGGCGCGCCGCGGACGTACTCCTGGCGCCAGACGTGGCCGTCGCGGCTGATCTCCGCCTTGACAGATTCCGAGAGCGCGTTGACGACCGAGACCCCGACGCCGTGCAGGCCGCCGGAGACCTTGTAGCCCTGCCCCTCGCCGAACTTGCCGCCCGCGTGCAGGACGGTCATGACGACCTCGAGCGCGGACTTCTGCTCCTTGGCCATCTTCGAGACGGGGATACCCCGGCCGTCGTCGGTCACGGTGATCGAGTTGTCGGGGTGGATCGTGACGTCGACACGGCTGCAGAAGCCGGCAAGCGCCTCGTCGACCGAGTTGTCGACCACCTCGTAGACGAGGTGGTGCAGCCCCCGGATCCCGGTGGATCCGATGTACATGCCGGGGCGCTTGCGGACGGCTTCGAGGCCTTCCAGGACGGTGATGTCCTGGGCGTCGTAACCGGCCGAGCCGCGCTGCCCGTCGCGCTTGGAATCGTCCTGGCTCAAGGGTCCTCCGAGGGACTCAAAAAGCCCCGGCTTTCGTACCTCTCGGGCACCGGGCCGGGGCGGTGGATCTGACAACGGTCACTATACCACTCCGGGGTGCCATAACTCCCTCGGAAAGTCCGATGATTGCAGGGTTTCTGCACCATCTCTCAGGTCGGTCGGACCCAGGCGCGCCCCGGGGCGACGGAGCAGCGCAGCTCACGCACGGTCCCAGCGCCGAGCCGCCCGTTGAGCGCCCCGACCAACTCGCCCGCCATGAGCGTCAGCTCCTGCGCCCAGACGGCGCTCTCGCACGTCACGCTCACCACGCCGGCGACCGCGGCCGTGGGCGTGGCGTGCGCGGAGAGCCCGGGGCCGACGGCCTCCGGCCAGACCCGCTGGACGTCCGCCAGCGGTGAGCGCGGCTGCAGCTCCTGCACGAGGCGCCCGAGCGCTCCCGCATCGCCTCCGAGCCGTCGCGGCGTCCGGCGGTGCTTCATCCCACCCCCTCGACGAGCTCCGCCACGACGCCGCCGGCGACCTCGAGCCGGGTCACATCGTGTGCGTCGCCGCCGGGGACGTGCGCGAGGTCCGTCGTCGTGATGAGGGCCTGCCCGGTCGCCGTCACCCGCGCGACGAGCAGTGCGCGCCGGTCGGCGTCGAGCTCGCTCATGACGTCGTCGAGCAGGAGGAGCGGCGCTGCCCCGCGCTCGTCGGCCAGCGCCTCGCGCTCGGCCAACAGCAGCGCGAGCAGCCCGAGCCGCTGTTCGCCCTGAGAGCCGTAGACCTTCAGCTCGCGCCCGTCGCGCAGCAGCCCGAGATCGTCCCGGTGCGGCCCATGCTGGGTGAAGCCGCGGTCCAGGTCGGAGTCCAGGCGCTCGGCGAGCTCGAGGGCGAAAGCGTCGGCGTCGGCGGCCTTCGTCCGCGGTCGGTATCTGAGCTCCGGCTCGCCGTCGAGTCCGAGCTCCCGAGCGATCGTCACGAACCGCGCCGCGATCTTGGCGACGGCCGCCGCCCGGTCCTCCCGCAGCGCGATGCCGTGGCGGGCGAGCTCGGCGTCCCAGGCCGCCATCGAGCTCCGCGAGCCCCCGCCCGTCCGCAGCCTTCCGAGCAGCGCGTTGCGCTGGGCGAGCGCGGCGGCGTACTGCTTCCTGGTCTGGGTGCGCGTCGGCCAGAGCCCGGTCACCAGCGCGTCGAGATGCGACCGCCGCAGGGCCGGCGGGCCCTTCACGAGCTCCAGCCGCTCCGGGAGGAAGACGCTCACCAGTGGACGGCCCGGCGCGTCGAGCAGCCGCTCCACCGGCGCCCCGTCCACCCGCAGGCGCTTCTCCTCCCCCGGCTGAAAGGCGACGTAGAGCTCGTGGGTGTCCTCCCTCGCGTCGGTCGTGCTGACCTCGACCCGGAGCGCCTGGGCGTCGAAACGCAGCAGCTCGCGCTCGTTCCCGGTCCTGCACGAGCGGCCGGTGCAACCGAAGTAGAGCGCCTCGAGCAGGTTCGTCTTCCCGGCCCCGTTGCGCCCGTGGACGACCGTGAGGCCGGCGCCGAGACGCACGTCGGCCGAGGCGTGGCTACGGAAGTCGCGCACCCGCAGCCGGTCGACTCGCATCAGGTCAGACGTTCAGGCGGATCGGCATGATCAGGTAGAGGAAGCCCGACCCGTCCCCGGCCTCGATCAGGCCGGGCCGGAGGGGAGAAATCAGCTTCAGGACGACATCGCCGGACTCGACGGACTCGACGCCGTCGCGCAGGAAGTCCGGGTTGAAGCCGATCTCGAACGGCTCGCCGCTGAACGGCACCGGCATCGGCTCCGAGGCCTCGCCGACGTCCGGCGTCTGCGCCGAGATCGTCAGCTCGCCCTCGCTGAACGCGAGGCGCAGCGGTGCGTTCTTCTGGGCCATGAGCGCGATCCGCCGCACGACGCCGACGAGCTCGGCTCCGTCGACGCTCAGCTCGTGCTCGTAGGTCTCGGGCAGCAGCTGTCGGTAGTTCGGGAACTGGCCGTCGATCAGGCGGGAGCTCAGCACGACGTCACCTGCCTTGAAGACGACCTGGTTGGCCCGGACGCCGATCTCGATCGTTTCGGTCTCCGGGCCGCCGGAGACGATGCGCTCGAGCTCCTGAAGGGCACGCGCCGGGACGTTGGCCTCGAAGCCGCCGTCGACCGGCACCTCGAGGCGGGTCTCCTTCACCGAGAGCCGGTAGGAGTCGGTCGCGACCATCCGCAGTTCCGTGCCCGAAGCGCTCACGAGGATGCCGGTCAGGATCGGCCTGGTCTCGTCGCGCGAGGCCGAGCGGGCGACCTTGGCGATCGTCTCGGTGAACGCCTTGGCGGGCAGGTGGACGACCTGATCGCCACCGGGGTCGGGTAGCGGGGGGAAGTCCTCGGTGCGAAGCGTGCGCAGGTGGAAGCGGGCGGGCCCGCAGATGATCTCGACATCCTGCTCGGCGCTGCGCAGCTCGAGCGTCAGCGAGCCGCTCGGGAGCTGCCGGGCGACGTCGAGGAGCAGGCGGGCCGGCAGCACGACTGTGCCCTCCTGCTCGACCTGGGCGATGAGCGGGACCCGGAGCCCGACCTCCATGTCGGTGGCGCGGAGCTCGACGACACCGGCGGCCGCGTGGATCTGGACGCCCGATAGGGCCTGGACGGCGCTGCGGGTCGAGGCGACCCGCGAGGCGGTCTGGAGCTGACCGAGCAGTTCGGTGCTCGTGGTTGACAACTTCACGATGAGTACCTCTGAAGGAAGGAAGGAGCAGTCATAGGGGGTGTTGATGTGTGCAGAACGACGACGCGAGCCGGAATCCTGGGGCGGATGATGCCCGGTGCGGTCGCTGAGGCTGTGCAGATCCTGTCAGGAGCATCGGTCTGACCTACGCACCGGTCAGCCGGGCGCTCAGCTTCTGCACAGCCCGGAAGGCCTCGGGGTCGTCGGCCAGTCGCTCGGTCGTCTTGCGGACGGCGTGCATCACGGTGGTGTGGTTGCGGCCGCCGAAGGCCTGGCCGATCGCGGGCAAGGACTCCTGCGTGTGCTCGCGGGCGAGGTACATGGCGACGTGGCGCGGCCAGGTGACCCGCGCGGTCCGGCTGGCGGAGACGAGCTCGTCGCGTGAGAGACCGAAGCTCTCGCAGACGATCTCCTGGACGCTCTCCACCGTGATCTCGCGCAGGCCGAAGCCCGGTCCGCCGCGGACGGTTCCCCCGATCCTCCGGGGCTCCTGGGGCCCGTAGAGGCCGTCGAGGACCTCCGTCGCCAGAGCGGCCGTGATCGGCCGGCCGGTGAGAGAGCCGAACGCGACCACGCGGATCAGGGCGCCCTCCAGCGCACGGATGTTCGTCGGGATCCGCTCGGCGATGACCTCGAGCGCGGCCGGCTCGGCAAGTCGGACACCGTCGTGCTGGACCCGCTTGCGCAGCACAGTCGTCCGGGTGGCCGGATCGGGCGCCTTGATGTCGGTGACGAGGCCGGACTCGAACCGCTCGCGCATCCGGTCCTCCAGCGCCCTGAGATCACGCGGCAGGCAGTCGGAGGTCAGGACGAGCTGGGAGCCGGACTCGCGCAGCGCGTTGAACGTGTGGAAGAACTCCTCCTCGGTCTTCGTCTTCTTCTGGAGGAACTGCACGTCGTCGATCAGCAGCACGTCGACGCGGCGGAAGTGCTCCTTGAAGCGCTCCCGAGCGCTTGCGTCGCCGCGCAGAGACGCGACGAAGGCGTTGGTGAAGCGCTCGACCGTCGTGTAGCGAGCGGTGAGCCCGGCACCGAACTCGCGAACGTACGCGGCGATCGAGTGGAGCAGATGCGTCTTGCCCACCCCGGGAGGGCCGTAGATGAAGAGCGGGTTGTACGCCTGACCCGGGAGTTCGGCGACCGCCAGCGCAGCCGCGTGCGCGAACCGGTTGGCATCGCCGATGACGAACTGGCCGAACGTGAACTTCGGGTTCAGCTCGACGTCGGGCTCGGACGGGACGTGCCCGGACGTCGGAGCGCCGGGTGTGGCCGAGGACGGGTGGATCGCCCCGGGGCGATCGGGTACCAGGTCGACGGACGCACCGGCTCCAAGGACGGCCCGGGCGGCGGCGTCGAGCGGGGCGGCGAAGCGGTCGGCTACCCAGTCGCGGATCTCCGGCGGGGCACCGACCCGGATCACCGGACCGTCGATCGCGAGCGGGCGCAAGGGAGCGATCCAGACCTCGAAGGTCGACTCGGAGAGCGTGCGCCGGAGCAGGTCCTGCACGGCGGGCCAGATGAACGAAAGATCCTGGGTCACGGCAGGGGGAAGCGGTTCCTCCGGGAGGCGTGCAGCAGACGGGTGGCGAGGAGGGCGGTCCGCGAGGGCCCGCCGGGTCCGGCAACCTATCAGGAGGTCCGAGGCCGCCGGGGGCTGTCGGCGGTGGGTCGCACGTCGAGCGCGCAAATCGCGACAGAAACCGCCGGGGCCGTGTGAACGCGGGCGATGCACACGGAGTGGACGGAACTGCGCCGCGGGCCGGTTCGGGCCGGTTCTGGCTACAGTGGAGGACCCGCCGTCAGTCGGACGGCGCCGACCCCAGAGCCTCTGCCATGAAGCGCACCTACCAGCCGAAGAAGCGCAAGCGCGCCCGTACGCACGGGTTCCGCGAGCGCATGTCCACCCGCGCCGGACGCGCGGTGCTCAAGCGCCGCCGCGACAAGGGTCGCAAGCGGCTCTCCGTCTCGGACTCGTAGTGGCCGAGGCCGCCCGGCCCACCGGCGCCGCTCGCCCCAAGGCGAAGCGCGGGCGGCTGTCGCGGTCGGCGGAGTTCGAGCGGGTCTATCGCCAGGGTCGCTCGCACGGGAACCGCTTCATCGTCCTTCACGTGTTCCCTCGTGGCGAGCAGTCGGGAACTCCGGAGCTCGACGCCGGACCGCGCCTCGGGCTGTCCGTGTCGCGCAAGG
>JACDAP010000532.1 GCA_013695395.1 Solirubrobacterales bacterium | reverse complement strand
CGACAACGCCCAGAAGTGAGGCGGTGTCCAGTAGAAGACGATCGCGAACAGATAGAGCGCGGTCCAGCTGAGTGAGCCGGTCGTGGCCGCCCCGCCCACCAGCGGCGGCACGGCACCAGCGGCGCCGCCGATCACGATGTTCTGCGGCGTGGTCCGCTTGAGCCACACCGTGTAGACGAGCACGTAGCCGAGGAAGCCAGAGAACGACAGCGCGGCGGCCAGCGGGTTCACCCCCACCGTCAGCACCACTACGGCGAGTGCGGCCAGCACCAGTCCGTAGATGAGCGCGGCGTTCGGCGCAACGCGGCCGGACGGCACCGGCCGGTCGGCCGTACGGGTCATCTGCGCGTCGATGTCGCGGTCGTAGTAGTGGTTGACCGCGCCCGCGCCTCCCGCCGAGAGGTAGCCGCCGAGGCAGGTGACGAGGATCAGCCCGAGCGACGGCGACCCGGCGACGAGCATGGTCGTGGCCGTGGTCAACAGCAGCAGCGACTGCACCTTGGGCTTGGTGAGCTCGACGTAGTCGCTGACGCGCTGACGAGCGGCACTGCGGGCAGGCGCGAGAGCCGCGCCGGTGGCGGTGGAGGCCTCCATCGCAGCGACCCTACTCCAGGATCCCGCCTAGGCGGACTGGAGCTCGTCCCCGGGAGCGGCCGAAGCGCCCGCCATAGCGCGTTCCGGCTCGCGCTCTTCGCCCTGACGGGCGATCTGGCGGCGGATGTCCTTCATCGGCTCGACCGAACGGATGCGCGGGACGGTGTCGAAGTTGTTCGCCGGCGGGGGCGACTGCGTGTACCACTCGAGCGTGTTCGCCTTCCACGGGTCGGGGCCGGCGATCGCTCCCTTCTTCAGCGAGACGTACACGTTGATGATCGTCACGCCGATGCCCGCGGCCAGGATGAACGAGCCGACCGTGGAGATCAGGTTGTACAGCTGGAGGTTGCCGACGTCGTCGTACTCGTAGATGCGGCGGGGCATGCCGTCGAGGCCGATCGAGTGCTGGATGAAGAACGTGACGTGGAAGCCGATCAGCATCAGCCAGAACGAGAGCTTGCCGAGCGGCTCGCTCATCATCCGGCCGCTCATCTTCGGGAACCAGTAGTAGAGGGCCGCGAAGATGGTGAACACCGCGCCGCCGACGAGCACGTAGTGCAGGTGGGCCACGACGAAGTACGTGTCGGTGAGCTGCCAGTCGATCGGGAAGACCGCGAGGAACACGCCGGTGATGCCGCCGACCAGGAACGTGCCGATGAAGCCGACGCAGAAGAGCAGCGGGGTCTTGTACTCGATCGTCCCGCGCCAGAGCGTGGCGATCCAGTTGAAGATCTTCACGCCCGTGGGGACCGCGATGAGGAACGAGCTCATCATGAAGAACACCAGGACGATCGTCGGTGACGGCGTGGCGAACATGTGATGTGCCCACACCAGCAGGCCGAGGAAGGCGATGACCACGGTGGCCGCGGCGATCGCCTTGTAGCCGAAGATCGGCTTGCGGGCGAAGACCGGCAGGATCTCGGAGACCACGCCGAAGCCCGGCAGGATCATGATGTAGACCTCGGGGTGCCCGAAGAACCAGAACAGGTGTTGCCAGAGCAGGGGCGAGCCGCCCGAGGACGCGTCGAAGAAGTGCGTCCCGAAGTGGCGGTCGGTCAACAGGAGCGTGACCGCGCCCGCGATGACCGGGAGGGCGAGGATCAGGAGGATCGCGTAGGTGAGCATGGCCCAGCAGAACAGGGGCAGCCGGCCCCAGCCCATGCCGGGGGCACGCATGTTCGCGATCGTCGCGTAGAAGTTCACGGCGCCGACGAGCGAGGAGATGCCGGTGAGGTGGATCAGGAAGATCCACGCGTCCACGCCCCCGCTGGGGAGGTAGGTGGAGCTCGAGAGCGGCGAGTAGCAGAACCAGCCGCACTCCGGCGGGGCCCAGAAGATCGAGGCGTAGAAGACGATGCCGCCCATCAGCAGCATCCAGAAGGACATGGCGTTGAGCTTGGGAAAGGCCATGTCCCGCGCGCCGATCATCAGCGGCACGAAGTAGTTGCCGAGGCCCGCCCAGACCGGCACGACGAACAGGAAGACCATCGTCGTCCCGTGCAACGTGAACAGCTCGTTGTAGGTCTGCGGCGTGAGCAGGGTGTTGTTCGCCTGCGCGAGCTGCAGCCTGATCAGCAGCGCCTCCACCCCGCCGAGGATGAAGAAGACGAAGGTCAGGACCATGTACATGATCGCGATCTTCTTGTGGTCGGTCGTGGTGACCCACGACGTCCAGCCGGTGTTCGGACGCTCGACCTCGTGCGCGAGGATCTGGGGGACCGGGACGGCGACAGGCGTGGTGGTCGGCATGGAGATATCGGTGCTGGCCATGTGAGTCAGAGCGTCCTTACTGCTTCGGTTCGGCGGAGCCGCTGTCGGAGAGCTCGGGCTCGAGCTGCTTGCGGGTGGTGGCGGCGGCGTCGTTGGCGGACTGGATGTCCTGCTTGCGCTGGGCGATGAACGCCTCGAAGTCGGCGGGGCTGACCGCCCTCACGCGAGCGGTCATGTTCGCGTGGTTACGGCCGCAGAGCTCGGCGCACTGGCCGGTGAACACCCGGCCCTCCATGCCCTTCGGAACCTTGAACCAGGTGTAGTTCGTGTAGCCGGGCAGCGCGTCGAACTTGCCGCCGAGCGCGGGGATCCACCAGGAATGCGCGACGTCACGGGCCTGGATGTCCAGGGTGACGGCGGTGTCGGTGGGGACGACCATCTCCTCGTAGGAGAACGTGTCGTTCAGCGTGTTCTCGTCGCCGTCGGGGTAGCTGTAGCGCCAGAGGTACTGCTGGCCGACCACCTTGATGTTGAGCGACTTGCCGCTGGGCGGAAGCTTCTTGGTCGGGCCGGCGGCCACCAGGACCCCGGGGGCGACACCGCTTGCGGCCAGGTTGAGCCCGGCGGCACCGGAGTCATCGGGGTTCCGGATGCTCGGCAGCGCGATGAACGTCGCCACGGCGAGCACGATCACGATGGCTGCGGCGCCGACGGTCCAGCCGATCTCGAGACGCGTGTTGCCGCGGATCTGGGCGGCCACAGCACCCTTGCGGGCCCGGAACTTGACCAGGCAATAGATGAGCGCACCCTCGACGCCGATGAAGATGATCGCGCTGATGGCGAGCACGAACTTGTAGAGGTTGTCGATCGCGTCGGCGTTCGAGGAGCCGCCGCTCTCGGGCGTCCAGAAGTCGGCGAGCGCCTGACCGGGCAGCAGCAGGCTGAGGCCGAGTGCGGCGGCAAGGGCGACCCAGGGGGCGTGCCGGCGAAGATGTGAGGTTCTGCGTGTCGGACCCAAAGCGGGGCGGAGTGTATTCACGGATCGGCTCAAATCGGTCGAATGAGGCACGTTCAGATTCCCTTGAAGGCAGCCTGGCGCTTCTGCGCGAACGCCATGACCCCCTCGACGAAGTCACCGGATCCTGCCATGTCCCGCTGGATGGTGGCCTCCAGCTCGAGCTGCCGGGCCAATTCCGACTGTGTCCAGGCGTTCAGCTGGCGTTTCGTGCCCGCGTAGGAACGGGTGGGTCCGCCGGCGAGGCGCGCGGCGAGCGCGTCGGCCGCCTCGGCCAGTTCGGCGTCGGGGACGACCCGGTTGATGAGGCCCCAGTCAAGTGCCTTGGGCGCCGGCAGGCGCTCGCCGAGCATGGCGAGCTCGGTCGCGCGCGGGAGACCGATGCGGCTCGGTACGAAGGCCGAGGAGCCGCCGTCGGGGACGAGGCCGATGTTCACGAAGGCGAGCAGGAAGTAGGCCGACTCGGCGGCCACGATGAGATCCGACGCGAGCGCGAGCGAGAGCCCGATGCCCACCGCCGGGCCGTTGACCCCGGCGATCACGGGCTTCTCCATCTCCCGCAGGCCCATGATGATCGGGTGGTAGCGCTCGGTCAGGACCTTGTAGACGTCCGGACGGCCGTCGGGGGTGAGCTCCTGGTTCTGCATGTCCTTGAGGTCCGCGCCGGAGGAGAAGCCGCGGCCGGCGCCGGTGAGCAGGACGCAGCGGACCTCCGGGTCGGCGCCGGTGGCCTCGACGGCGGCGCGCAGGTCGAGCCCGAACTGCCGGTTCCAGGCGTTCATCGACTCGGGGCGGTTCAGCTCGATCTTCGCGACGCCACCCGAGCGGTGGAGGTTCACCGTCTCGTACGCGTGCGCCAGCTCGTAGGTGCTCATCGGGCCGATCCTATGGACGAGGGCGGCGGGGCGCCCCGCCGCCGTGCCTGCGGCTCATACGCTGCGGCGATGCGCCGCCCGGTCATCGGCATCACCGCCGCCCTCGAACCCGTCCGCTTCGGACCCTGGCACGAGCTGGCCGCGTTCACCCCGCTCGCCTACGTGAGCGCCGTGCAGCGCGCCGGAGGCCTCGCGGTGCTGCTCGTGCCCGACGGCGCGGCGCCCGAGGCGGTGCTCGACGTCGTGGACGGGCTCCTCGTGACGGGTGGTGCTGATCTCGACCCCGCGACCTACGGCCAGGATCCGCACCCCGAGACCGCGGCGGCCTTTCCGGGGCGGGATCGCTTCGAGCTCGCCCTGATCCGGGCGGCGACCGAGCGCGACCTCCCGCTCCTGGCCGTGTGCCGTGGGATGCAGGTGCTCAACGTGGCCCGGGGCGGCTCGCTGCTCCAGCATCTGCCCGAGGTCGTCGGCCACGAGGAGCACCGGCGCACGGCCGGGACGTTCGCCGGGAACGATCACGAGGTCGTCCTGTCGGCGGGGTCGCTGGCCGCGCGGGCGGCGGGGGAGGAGCGCCACCGCACCCTTTCCCACCATCATCAGGGCATCGATCGGGTCGGCGAGGGGCTCGTGGTGACCGGGCGGGCCACGCGCGACGACCTCGTCGAGGCGGTCGAGGATCCGACCCGGCGCTGGGTCCTCGGTGTGCAGTGGCACCCTGAAGCCGACGAGCGCAGCGGCGTGATCGCCGCGCTGGTCGACGAGGCACACCGCGTGAGGTGAGCGTTGCGCCACGAATGATCTAGGATCGCCCGCCTTGCGACCCTCGAGCCGCACCCTTCGCGCGGCCGCCTGGGGCACCGTGGCCGCGGGCATCGCCGCGCCGCTCCTTCGGCGGCGGCTCCGGCTCCCCGTTCTCGCCGTCACCGTGGCCTCCGGCGCGGCCCCGTTCGCGCTCTGCGTCGCGCTCCCGCGCACGCGGACGCGTGACGTGGCGACCTGCGTCCTGCAGATGTGGGCCTACGTGGCCCACTACGAGATGCCCAACGACGACCCGGAGCGACTGCGCGCACGGGTGCACGTCCACTACCCGGTGCGCGTAGATCGGGTGCTGGGGCTCGGCGAGCTGCCGGGGGTGCGCCTCCAGCGCTGGTTCGGGCGACCGGGCCCGCTCAACCGGGGCGAGCAGGTCCTGGTCTGGTGCCACTGGCTCTGGTTCCTGATCCCGCACGGGACCGTCCTCTACTTCCTGCTCTGCCGACGGGAGCGCTTCGAGCGCGCCGCACTGCACACCTACGCGGTCTTCGACCTCGGCCTGATCGGCTACTGGGCCGTCCCGACCGCTCCGCCGTGGTACGCCGCGCAGCAGGGTGCGGCGCCCGAGCTGCGGCGGATGATGTTCGACCATGGGGAGGCGTTCTGGAAGGACCGCTGGGGACCCATGTACGGTCTGCTCGGAGGCAACCCCCTCGCTGCGATGCCGAGCCTGCACTTCGCCACTTCCGTGATGGCCGCGCGGCTGCTCGCCGAGGAGGGCCGCGGCCACGGCGCGGTCGGCTGGACCTACGCGGGCACGCTCGGCTTCGCGCTCGTCTACCTCGGCGAGCACTACCTGATCGATCTGCTCGTCGGGCTCGGGCTGGCGGAGGGCGTGCGCCGGGCGGCGGGACCGGCGGCACCGTTCCTGCGCAGCGTCGGTCGGGGCGTGCAGGCGCTGGAGCGGGCGGCGCGGGGATGAGCCCGGCGTCCCCAGGGCTCCGTGAGGCGCACCCCTGGGACGAGGAGGAGCACGACGAGGACGAGGCCCCGACGGTCGAGATCACCC
>JACDAP010000527.1 GCA_013695395.1 Solirubrobacterales bacterium | reverse complement strand
CGCGGCGCGGCGGGCGGCGGGGCGGAAGCGCTCGGTGGCCACGAAGGCCAGCGCGGCCAGGCCGAGCGTGAGCACCATCGGGCCGGCGGTCGCCATCGCCTTCGCGTCGACCCAGGGCGAGCCGCGGGAGGCGAGCAGGCCGCAGGCCAGCAGGCCGCCCGCGGCGTAGCCGATCAGCGCGCCCGCCCGGCGCTGCACCGCCAGACCCAGCCCGCCGATCGCGGCGAGCACGAGCACCACGAGCAGGATCGTCGTGATGGCGGCCTGGTCGGGGCTCGTCCGAAAGTCCCCGGCCGGCCAGATGCCGAGCAGGTGCGTGGCGGGGAGCGGCCCGCGCAGGTTTCCGAGCTCGGTCGACGCGCTCAGCACGCTCGAGGCCGCAGGACGCAGGAAGCTCCTCGCGAGCAGGAGGGAGGGCACGGAGAGGACGAGCACGAGCCCTGTGAGCACCACGGTCGGGGCAGGCAGGCTCTGCGGCCGCACGCGAGCGCCCAGGAGCGCCACGAGGACGATCGGGATGACCCAGGCGCCGCCGCCCAGGCTGAGCGAGGCGATGATCGCCGCGATGGCCACGCCCAGGGGCAGGACCTGTCGCCAGGAACCGGCGAGCGTCGGCGCCAGGGCCGCGATCAGCGCGACGAGCAGCGAGGCGGTCACCTCCTTGATCGCGCCCCACTCCGCGTAAGCCACCAGCAGCGCGGACTGGGCGGCCACGAAGGCGACGGCCGCGCGGGCCCACGGCCGGGCGATCACCGGCCGGACGATCTCGGTCAGCACCAGGCTCAGCAGGCCCGCGGTGAGCGCCATCGTGGGGGCGAAGAGCCAGGCGACGTCGCGGCCGAGCGTGAGCTCATGGCCCAGGCCGAGCGGAAGGAACCCTCCGACCGGGTAGCCGGCCGGGAGGTAGTCGCGCAGCACCTGGCGGAAGGTGGACGCCTCCAGGCCGCTGAGGTCGCGTCCCCGTTGGAGGGCCTGGTCGGTGATCGCGAGCCAGGTGGCGATGTCGTCGAGCTGGATGTACCCCGTGAAGGTCGCGGTGCCGGTGGCGAGGACGGGCGCACCGAAGACGAGGAACACGCCGAGGGCAGCGGCGGCCGCCCAGCGGTCGGGCACCCAGGCACGGCGGTCCTCCGCCACGAGGAAGCCGACGATCGTTACGGCAAGCACGGCCGGGGCGGCCAGCCGCGCGGTCGGCTCGGTGGCCGTGGCGAGCGAGGCGATGGCGATCGCGGCGGCGAAGCCGACCGGGAGGACCAGCCCCCGGGGGAGCCCGCCCGGCGTGAGCCGGGTGACGGCCAGGCCGCATCCGGCCCAGACCGCGAGCATCACGACCGGGAAGAGCACCCAGGAGACCAGCACCTATCGACCTCGCCGTCGGTCGTCGGGCCCGGTCACCCGCGCGCGACCGGCACGATCCGCCCGGTGCGGACGAGCTGACGGGCCCGGCCGGCCCTGGGGGAGTAGACCTCGACGAGCTCGCCGACGTCGGGATAGGCGAGGTACCACGAGTTCGGGCGGGCGCGGTTGACCACGGCGAGACCTCCGTCGGCCAGCGTCTCGGACTGGGCGCCCTTGCGGGTTGCGGCCTTCTTGACGGTCGCGAGCGCCTGCTCGTCGGGATAGGTGCCGACCGTGAGGAAGTCCGGACGCTCGTCGCCCACCTCCGCGCCGCCGGTCAGGTAGCGGACGTAGAGCTGGCCGTCATCGGTCTCGGTCAGCTCGTAGGTGCTGTCGGGGCGTGCTCCGACCCAGTAGACGGGACGGTCGAGCCGCTTGGAGAGCTCCGTCAGGTCGTTCGGGGTGGCGGCCGTCGGGGCGGCGGGGCCGGTCACGCCCGTGGCCGTGGCGGCAGGCGACGCCGGGGGCGCGGGGTCCTCCTCGCCCGAGCGCAGGACCAGGAAGAGCGCGACCACGGCCGCGACCAGCAGGGCGCCGGCGGCGATCGAGCGCCACGGTGGACGGGCGGATTCGGCGGGCGCGGGGCTATTCATTCGACGCGTGAGGATAGGCGTGCCGCTCGACCTACACTCGCACGGTCGTGCCCGACGAGCGCTTCGCCGACCACCTCGCCTTCCCCAGGCATCGCGACGTGCTCCCGGACGACGGCTTCGAGGGTGTCGCGGGCGGGGCGCTCTGCGGTGACCTGGTCACGATCGCGCTCACCGTCGAGGGTGATCACGTGGCCTGCGCCGGCTTCACCGCGAGCGGCTGCGGCGCTGCGGTCGCCGCGGGCAGCGCCGTGGTCGAGCTGGCCGAGGGCAGGCCGGTGCTGGAGGTCGCCCGGATCGGCACGCCGGAGGTCGCCGCCGCGCTCGGCTGCCTCTCGACCGGGATGCTCCACGCCTCCGACCTAGCCTCCGA
>JACDAP010000514.1 GCA_013695395.1 Solirubrobacterales bacterium | reverse complement strand
TCGACGACGCCAAGGAGAAGGGCGCCGCGAAGATCGACCACGTCGTCCTGGTCGGCGGCATGACCCGCATGCCCGCCGTGCAGGAGAAGGTCAAGGACCTCACGGGCCAGGAGCCGCACCGCGGCGTCAACCCGGACGAGGTCGTGGCCATCGGCGCGGCGATCCAGGCCGGCGTCCTCGCGGGCGACGTCAAGGACGTCCTGCTGCTCGACGTCACCCCGCTCACCCTCGGCATCGAGACCAAGGGCGGCGTGATGACCAAGCTCATCGAGCGCAACACCACGATCCCGACGCGCAAGAGCGAGGTGTTCTCCACCGCGGAGGACAACCAGCCGAGCGTCGAGATCCACGTGCTGCAGGGTGAGCGCGAGATGGCGACCTACAACAAATCGCTCGGCAAGTTCCAGCTGACCGGCATCCCGCCGGCCCCGCGCGGCGTGCCGCAGGTCGAGGTCGGTTTCGACATCGACGCCAACGGCATCCTGAGCGTGTCCGCGAAGGACCTCGGCACCGGCAAGGAGCAGAAGATCGAGATCAAGGCCGGCGGCGGCCTCTCCGACGACGAGATCAAGAACATGGTCTCCGACGCCGAGTCCCACGCCGACGACGACAAGCGCCTGCGTGAGCTGGCCGAGGCCCGCAACAACGGGGAGAACGCCGCCTACCAGGCCGAGAAGCAGGTCAAGGACCTCGGGGACGCCGTCGACGACCAGTCCAAGGCCGACATCGAGGAGAAGGTCAAGGAGCTCCGCGAGGCCCTGGCGGGCGAGGACGCGGCCGACATCACGGCCAAGACGGACGCGCTGCAGTCCGCGTTCCACAAGGTCTCCGAGGCCATGTACGAGCAGGCACAGGCCAAGTCGGAGGCCGACGCGGCCGCCAACGGCGGCGATCCGGCCGGGGCGGGGGACTCCGACGAGGAGGACGTCGTCGACGCCGAGGTCGTCGACGAGGGGCGCTAGGCGCATGACCGATCAGCCGCACAACCCCCAGGCGGCCGCCGCGGACGATCCCACGGCGGCCGCGCCGCCGCTCTCCGCGGAGGAGGCGCAGGCCGAGGCGCTCAACGTCACCGATACCCAGGCTGCGCCGGGCACACGCGGGGAGCCTCCGGTCCCCGAGGCGACGCCCGGAGAGGACGTCGATTCCGCGGAAGAGGCCCAGGCCGAGGAGGCCCCGTCAGCCGAGCCCGACTACAGGGACCTCTACCTGCGCGCTTCCGCCGAGATGGAGAACCTGCGCAAGCGGGCCCGCCGTGACGTCGGTCTCGCGCAGGACCGCGGCGTCGGCAAGCTCGCCAAGGAGCTCCTCCCGGCGATCGACAACCTCGAGCGCGCGCTCCAGGCCGCCGAGTCTGCGGAGGGCCATACCGATCCGCCGGCGGAGGGCGCAGGGGGTGGCCGTGAGCTCACCAAGGGCCTTCGCCTCGTCCAAAGCGAGCTCATCGGCGCCCTCGCCAAGGCGGGCATCAGCGTCGAGGATCCGAAGGGCCAGCCGTTCGATCCGCATCGCCACGAGGCGCTCGCCCAGGCCCCCACCGAGGGGGTCGAGGCGGGAATCGTCGTCGAGGTCTACCAGCCGGGCTACGTGCTCGGGGAGACCGTGCTGCGTGCGGCACGGGTGGTCGTCTCGGGCTGATGGCGGCGGACCTCTACAAGGTCCTCGGGGTCGAGAAGAAGGCGACCCAGGAGGAGATCAAGAAGGCGTACCGCAAGCTGGCACGCCAGTACCACCCCGATCGCAACCCCGGCGACGCGAAGGCCGAGGCGCGCTTCAAGGAAGTCTCGGGCGCCTACGACGTCCTCTCCGACCCCGACAAGCGCAAGCAGTACGACCGCGGGAGCCTCTTCGGGGGCAGCCCCGGGAGTGGTGGTGGCGGCGCGGCGCCGGGCGGCTTCTCCGATCTCGGCGACATCTTCTCCAACCTGTTCGGTGACCGGGTGCCCGGTGGTGGCGGCCCGACCGGGACCTCGGGGCGCCAGGCCCCGCCCCGCCAGCGCCCCGAGCGCGGCGGCGACCTCGAGGTCGAGACGCAGATCACCTTCGCCCAGGCGATGGAGGGCGCGCAGATCCCGCTCACCGTCCCGACCTCCCAGGGGTGCCCGACCTGCCACGGCACCGGTGCCCGCCCGGGCACCGCGGCGCAGATCTGCCCGAAGTGCGCCGGACGCGGGATCGAGGCCGAGGGCCAGGGGCTCTTCTCGATCTCCCAGCCCTGCTCGCGCTGCCACGGCGCCGGGACGGTCATCGAGGACCCGTGCGGGACCTGCCAGGGCTCCGGCGTCACCCGGACGGTCAAGAAGTACCGGGTGAACATTCCCGCCGGCGTGAAGGACGGCTCGAAGGTCCGCCTGGCCGGCAAGGGCGCCGCCGGCAGGCACCAGGGCGCGGCCGGCGACCTCTTCGTCATCACCCGGGTCGTGCCCTCGGCGGTCTTCGTCCGCAAGGGCGAGCACCTGGAGGTCGAGGTCCCGATCACGTTCCCGGAGGCGGCCCGCGGCGCCGAGGTCGAGGTCCCGACGCTCAGCGGAACCAAGCGCTTGCGGGTCCCCGCCGGTACCCGTTCGGGCACCGTCCAGCGGCTCCGCGGCGAGGGACCGCCGCGGCTCGGCGCGAAGGGCCGCGGGGACATCCACTACCGCTTCGTCATCGACGTCCCGGCCTCGCTCTCGCAGGAGCAGTCCGAGGCGGTCGACAAGCTGTCCGAGGTGATGAACGGCGATCCCCGCTCCGGCCTGTTCCAGGGCACCCCCGAGCCGGAGCCCGCGGGGAGCTGAGCATGCCCGGCCCGCGGCGGACCACCCGGACCCGCACGACGATCTCGGTCGATCACGACCGGGGTGTCTTCATGATCTCGGTCGCCGCCGAGCTCGCCGAGATGCATCCGCAGACCCTCCGCATGTACGAGACGCGGGGCCTGATCGAGCCGAAGCGCTCGCCCAAGGGCACGCGTCTCTACTCGCAGGCCGACGTCGACCGGCTGCGCCGCATCCAGGAGATGACCGGTGAGCTCGGCCTGAACCTGGCGGGCGTCGAGCGGGTCCTCGAGCTCGAGGAGCAGCTCGACCGGATGGAGCGCAAGGTCGACACGCTCGAGCGCCGTGCCGCGCAGCTGCAGGACGAGATCGCCGGCCTGGAGGAGCGGCGCGACGAGGTCCGCGCCGACCTCGTCCGCTACCAGGCCGCGCCGGGAACCGACGTCGTCCGCGCCGCGGACGCGAAGCCGCTGCGCCGCCGCATCCCGATCGACCGGGGCTGAGCGCGTCTGTAGGCAGAAACGCCGCCGATCGTATACGCGGTTCGCGCCAGCCTATGGCCGCGATTCGCCGAGAGGTCGTCCTCGTCGTCGCGGATCGTTGCGCCTGACACGTAACTGCGTGAGTGCCATGCTCACGGAGCTTCGAAGCTCCCGTCCAGCGGCATGGTCGCGGTCAGCAGCGGCGAGACGAGCTCGGGATCGTCCTGATCGCAGACGAAGAGCAGGTCGAGCACGCCGGTGTCCAGCGTCGCATGCACGCCCTCGACCTTGTGCTGACGGTCGATCGTGCGCATGCGCTGCACGTGTCCGTCGACGTCGATCGTGCCGACGACAGAGCCGCGGATCTCGTCGCTGTCGTCCTGGGCCTCGGCCGAGGCGGTGAACACGAGCACCTCGTCGCCGAGCGGCGTGGCGTCGGAGAACGTGACCTCGATGCCGTCGAGCTCGCCGAGGTCGTAGGAGCGGATCGCCGCGAGCTCTACGACGTCGATCGTCTGGTCGCCGTGCACCGACTCCATGACGTCGGCCAGCGACAGCTCGGCGACCGCGTTCGGGGTGTCGGAGTGGTTTCCGCGGTGCAGCAACCAGAGCCGCTGGCCCATGACGCAGGCGCCCTCCACGTTGAGGTGGTCGATCTGTTCGCCGAGCAGGCGGTAGACGGGGCCGAGGTCGATCGGCCGTGGCTCGCCGGCCAGTCCGCCGTCGCAGGTGAGCGTCCAGGCGAAGGCCCTGTCGCGCCCCGGGCCCGAGCCCGAGCCGAGCCCGAGCAGCGTACCGAACGGGGCGCCGGCGACTGGGGGCAGGACGGTGAGCGCCTCGAGGTCGGCCTTTTGGCCAGCGCGCTCGCCGGGGTCGGCCGACAGCTCGCCGGCCAGCGCCTTGCGCAGCGTGCCCGGTCCCGGATCCGACAGGCGGAAGCAGGCGAGCTCGAGCAGTTCGTCGCCGATGACGTAGACGTGGTCACCCCGCCGCACGACCCCGCTGGCCGACGACACGTGCGCCGGCCTTCCCTCCGTCGGCGAGGCATCCAGGTCAAGGTCGCGGAGGCTGCGAAGCGCGAGCGGCGGGAGGTCTTCCAGATGGCTGGCGCGAGAATCCACGTAGCGTGGCTACCCGTCGGTCTCGCGCGTCAGTCACGGTCTTCGCCGAACCGCCACACGAACCCGGTCCCCGCCTCCGTGCTTAGCCCCGCGCGCCGTCCGGCGGCGCCTTGGCCGGATCCGCGTCGCCGCTCGTGGTCCCGGACTCGGTCGCCGACTCCTCGGCCGCCTGCGCCTCGGCGGCCTGTCGCCCGGGGTGGCTCAGCGGCAGGTCGTGCGGTGTGATCTCGTCGTGGGCCTCGGGGGTGTCACCCATGGGCCGGGTGCCGTCGGACGGGATCAGCGACGGCGAGGGGATCGCGTCGTTCGAGTCGCTCGCCACCTTCTCGAGCGATCCGCCACGGTCGATCGCGCGCCGGGCGATCAGGTGGTTGGCCAGCGCGTACGCGAGCACGATCACGGCAAGGATCGCGACGGGGATGAGGAAGCTGGCCTCGCCCATGGCGACGACCGTCGCGCCGTAGACCACGAAGAACCCGGCGAGGGTCAGGAGCATCCACTTCGGGAGCACCGGGTTGCGCGGTGTGCGTGCGTCAAGATCGGCCATGTCCGTGCGGATACCCGGCGAGACCGGGCGCGAATCGGCACCGGCCCACCTGCCGCAGGGCGGTCCAGGTCCTCGCTCAGATGTCGCCGCGCGTCGTCCCGTCGCCCTCGCGGGCCTGCTTCTCAGCCGCCAGCCGGCTCGGGTGGCCGCGCGGAAGGTCTTCCGGCACGATCTCGTCGTGCGCCTCCGGGGTGTCGCCGAGGGGCGTCTGGTCGTCGGGCGTGAACGGACCGAGCGGCTCGCGCCTGGTCCCGTCGTGCGGGGAGTCGTCGCGGTCTTCCTGCTGGCTGTTCTGCGTATCGCTCATCTCGCTAACGAATACCGACGGGACGGCCCGATGGATCACGCGGCACTGTGCGTCGACGCACCCTTGTAAGCAAATCTCAGTCAGCTACACTGAGATTCATGAACGCCGACCGCTTCACCACCCGCTCTCGCGAGGCCATCGAGACGGCACTCTCGCTCGCCGGCGAGCGGCGCCACCCGCAGGCCGCGCCCGAGCATCTGCTCCTCGCGCTCGTCGAGCAGTCCGACACCCCCATCGCCCCGATCCTCGAGCGCGTCGGCGTCGAGCCCGCGAGCCTGCGGGCGGCGGCTCGCGCGGCCCTAGACGGACTCCCGACCCTCCAGGGCGGCGCGGAGCAGACCGGCATGAGCGCCGAGCTCGCCGCCGTCCTTCGCGCCGCCGAGCAGGAGGCACGCGCAGTGGAGAGCACGTACGTGAACGTCGGTCACCTGCTGTTGGCGATCGCCGCCGCCACCGGCGCCGCCGGCGATGCGCTGCGAGGCGCGGGCGGGGGCCACGACCCGCTCCGCGACGCGTTCGTCGAGCTCCGCGGCGCGCACAGCGATGACGACCCCGACGCGGAGGACAAGTACGAGTCGCTGAAGAAGTTCGGCATCGACCTCACCGCCCGCGCCGAGGAGGGCCGCCTCGACCCGGTCATCGGCCGCGACGACGAGATCCGTCGGGTCATCAAGGTGCTCTCGCGGCGCACGAAGAACAACCCGGTCCTGATCGGCGAGCCCGGCGTGGGCAAGACCGCGATCGCCGAGGGCCTCGCGCAGCGCATCGTGGCCGGGGACGTGCCCGAGGGTCTCAAGGGCAAGCGCGTGATCACCCTCGACATGGGTGCGCTCGTCGCCGGCGCCAAGTACCGCGGCGAGTTCGAGGAGCGGCTCAAGGCCGTCCTGAAGGAGGTCTCCGAGGCGCAGGGCGGGATCATCCTGTTCCTCGACGAGCTCCACACCATCGTCGGCGCCGGTGGTGCCGAGGGCGCGGTCGACGCCGCGAACCTGCTCAAGCCGATGCTCGCCCGCGGGGAACTGCGAGCCGTCGGCGCGACGACGCTCAAGGAGTACCGGCTGATCGAGAAGGACGCCGCGCTCGAGCGCCGCTTCCAGCCCGTCCAGGTGGCCGAGCCGAGCGTGGAGGCGACGATCGCGATCCTCCGCGGCCTGCGCGAGCGCTACCAGACCCACCACGACGTCACGATCCAGGACGGTGCCTTGATCGCCGCCGCGACGCTCTCCGACCGGTACATCGCCGACCGCTTCCTCCCCGACAAGGCGATCGACCTCGTCGACGAGGCCGCCGCGGGCCTGCAGGTGGAGAACGACTCCCAGCCGACCGAGATCGACGAGGTCCAGCGCCGGATCCTCCAGCTCGAGATCGAGCAGACCTCGCTCGGGCAGGAGAAGGACGAGGCGTCCAAGGCCCGCCTCGAGATGCTCGACCGCGAGCTCGCGGATCTGCGCGAGCAGTACGACGCGATGGTCGCCGAGTGGCAGGAGGAGAAGCAGGCGATCCAGGGCACCGCCGAGCTGCGCACGCGGCTCGAGGAGGCCCGCCAGGAGTTCGCCCGCGCCGAGCGCGAGGGCAACCTGGAGCGCGCGGCGGAGCTCCGTTACACGGTCATCCGTGAGCTCGAGGCCCAGCTCGCCGAGGCCGAGGCCAGCGAGGCGGCAGGCACCGAGCGCCCGGCCACGCGCTTCCTCAAGGACACCGTCGACGCCGAGGACATCGCCCAGATCGTCGGTCGCTGGACCGGCATCCCGGTCTCCCGGCTGATGGAGGGCGAGGTCGAGAAGCTCGTAAACATGGAGGAGCGCCTGCACGCCCGGGTGGTCGGCCAGGACGATGCCGTCACCGCGGTCAGCGCCGCCGTGCGCCGCTCCCGCGCGGGGCTCCAGGACCCGGATCGGCCGATCGGCTCGTTCCTCTTCCTCGGCCCCACCGGCGTCGGGAAGACCGAGCTGGCCCGCACCCTCGCGGAGTTCATGTTCGACTCGGCCGACGCGATGATCCGCCTCGACATGAGCGAGTACATGGAGAAGCACTCCGTCTCGCGCCTTCTCGGTGCGCCTCCCGGCTACGTCGGTTATGAGGAGGGCGGCCAGCTCACCGAGGCGGTCCGCCGCCGGCCCTACGCGGTCGTCCTGCTCGACGAGATCGAGAAGGCCCACCCCGACGTCTTCAACACGCTGCTGCAGGTGATGGACGACGGGCGCCTGACCGACGGCCAGGGCCGCACGGTCGACTTCAAGAACGTCGTGCTCGTGATGACCTCGAACACCCAGGACGTGGAGGCCACGTTCAGGCCGGAGTTCATCAATCGCCTGGACGACATCGTCGCCTTCCACGCGCTCGACCGCTCCCACATCGGGGCGATCGTCGAGCGGCAGGTGGAGCTGCTCGTCGGCCGGGTACGCCAGCGCGGCATCGAGGTGGAGCTCTCCGCCGCGGCGCGGGAGCTGCTCGGCACGCTCGGCTACGACCCGGTGTACGGTGCGCGCCCGCTCAAGCGCGTCATCCAGAAGCGCCTCGTGGATCCGCTCGCGCTCGCGGTGCTGCAAGGGGAGTTCGCGGACGGGGACACAGTCCTGGTCGACGCCGCCGGGGAGGAGCTCGTGCTCACCAAGGCTGCGCGGGAGCCCGCCGCGGCCTGAGGCTGCGGCCCCGTCACCCGGCCGGGTCGACCCGCCAGCAGACCGCCCGGGCGCGGTGCGGGGTCCCGTCGGTCTGGCGACGGTGGACGTAGTCGATGGCATCGACGACCTGCTCCCCGCCCACACGGGGCGCCAGCTCGTCCAGGAAGTCCGGGACGAGCCCATCCGCGACCGCAAAGGCGAGCAGGCCACCGGGCCGCACCGCCCGCGTGACGATCGCCGTCAGCAGGTCGAGGCCGATGTGGCCGGCGCCGATCGCGGAGCAGGCGACCACGGCGCTCACCTCGCCGAGCTCGTCGAGCACCTCGGGGCGCTCCCCGAGATCGGCGGTCGCGTACTGCGCGTAGATCCCGGGCCGGTCGCGTTCGGCGGCGCGCTCCGCTGCGGGCTCGAGGTCCGCGCCGACGACCTCGGCGACGCCCACCGTCTCGCGCAGCTCCTGCCCACCGATGCCGTTGCCGGCGCCCAGGTCGAGCACGCGCTCGCCGGCCGCCGGGCGGCCGAGGGTGCGCAGCGCGTTCGCGTAGAGCTCGCAGACCACGCGCGCCGAGCACATGCCGAGGCCCTCGTAGAAGGCCCGTTCGTAGAGGCCGGGCACCGCGTAGATCGCGGCGTAGTCGTGGAACGGCACGCGCGTGCGCTCCCCCGGGGGGCCGTACTCGATCCACTCCTCCTCCGGGGAGGAGAACTCGAGGCTGCCCAGGGCATCGGTAGTGATCATGTCGAGGTACTACCCGGACGGCCGGGCGGATCGTCGACCGCCAGGTCGAGCCCCGCTCAAGCGGATCATCCAGAAGCGCCCGCGGACCCCCTCGCGCTCGCTGCGCTGCCGGGCGAGTTCGCGGACGGCGACACGGTGCTGGTCGACGCGGCGGGCGGAGCGCCGGCTGTTCATCGTCGCGGTCGAAGCGAGCGGTCCGGACCGTCAGCGCGCAATCCCGGCCTCGAGATCGTCCCGCAGGAACATCTAGATGCACGGGTCAGGCGAGCATGCGGAGGTCGAGCCCCGGTGCCACGCCCGCGATCTGCTCGAAGTCCCGATCGAGCGTCCAGAGCTGCGCCCGCGTGCGGAGGGCGAGCACGGCAAGGAGGGTGTCGACGAGCGCAACCGGCTGGCCGCGCGCCGCCGAAACCGCGCGGAGCTCGCCTGCGTCGAACCAGTCCGCCGGCTCCTCGAGCGCGATCCATCGCAGCCCGCGCAGGCGCGAGCGCAGCACCGTGGCCGTGTCTCCGCGGGCGCCGGTCAAGAGCTCGGCGGCGACCGCGCCGCAGGTCACCACGCGTCGGTCGGCGAGCGGCCGGTCCAACGCGGTGAACGCGCTGCCCGGCCGGAGATGGGCGATCCAGATCGAGGTGTCGGCCAGGACGTCGGTCACCTCAGGGCTCCGTGGCGCGCGCGTCGCGACGCCGGTCCGCGATACGGCTCGCCTCGATCGCCGCGCTGTCGAGCTCGACGGTTCCCGCCATCTCCCGCAGGCCGTCGTAGGCGTCTGCCGCCAGGTACTCCTCGATCGCGAGCTCGATGGCACGCGTCTTCGAGGTCCCCGGCAGTCGCTCGAGCAGCGAGCCGACGAGACGGTCGTCCAAGTCCAGCGTGGTTCGCATGCCAGACAGTCTGGCAGATCGGACGCGTCGCTCAGCGAACCTTCACACGCAGCGTGTAGAAGAGGAAGCCCGAGCGCGACGTGCCCTCTCGGTAGCGGCGGCGGGTGTCGAACTGCAGGCGCCAGCTCCCGCGGATCGGGTCGAACGCGAACAGACGCCGCTTGCCGGTCCGGCGGAAGCCGCAGGCGCCGGTCCCGCGCCCGAGGCGCACCGTCCGGGCGAGCTTCCCGCGCGGGCTGACGTAGTGCACGTAGATCGGGGGCCGCTTCTGCCCGGTCAGCGAGAAGCCGAAGGCCGAGAAGCGGACCTTCAGCTTGCGGGGGTTGCCGCGGGCCGGGCTGAAGGAGGCGAACAGGCGGGAGACCGTGAAGTAGACGGCGGGCTCGAAACCGCCCTGCCGGACGCGGAGGTCGAACCTGTGCCGACGGGCGACCCGCGAGACGGTGCCGACGCTCGGGGCGACGAAGCGGCCCGACATCCGGCCGTCCTTATCGGTCCGCCCGGCTCCGCCCTTCAGCGGTCGCCCGTCGAGGATCACCTGGTACCGGGCGTTCGGGGCGAAGCCGGAGCCGCGCACGGTGACCGTGTCCTCGCGGTCGGTGGGGTCGGCGAAGCAGGAGCGGTTGACGCTGATCTCCGCGGCGCTCGCCTCGCCGGTAGCGGCCCCGAGGGCGACGGCGAGCACCGTGAGCGCGAGGGTGGGCCGTGACCGCATCGGGCGCTCATGGTAGAAGGGGATATGCCCACCTACATCATGCTGACCACGCTGACCCCGGAAGGCGTGCAGACGGTCAAGAACAACCCGCAGCGGATCCGCGAGGTCAACAAGGAGATCGAGCAGCTCGGGGCGAAGGTCACGGCCCAGTGGTCGACGCTCGGTCGCTTCGACTTCATCAACATCGTCGAGGCGCCCGACGAGCACACGATGGCCCGGGTCTCGCTCGAGCTCTCCTCCCGCGGCACCTCCCGCTACGAGACGCTCGCCGCGATCCCGATCGACGACTTCATCGCCTCCCTGTAGTCCCTTGAAGATCCTGGTGGTCGGCGGCGGCGGCCGGGAGCACGCCATCGTCCGGGCCCTGCGGCGCTCGCCGCAGTGGCCGGAGCTCCTGTGCGCGCCCGGCAACCCGGGCATCGGGGAGGACGCGCGGCTGCTCGAGATCCCCGTGACGGATCTCGATGGTCTCGTCGACGCGGCTCGGGACGAGGCGGTGGACCTCGTCGTGGTCGGACCCGAGGGGCCGCTGATCGGCGGGCTCGTCGACCGGCTCTTCGACGCCGGGATCCCCGCGTTCGGCCCGTTCGCGGCCGCGGCGGCCATCGAGGGCTCGAAGGCCTACGCGAAGGAGATCATGCTGGCCGCGGGGGTGCCGACGGGCGGCTACGAGGTGGTCGCCACCGTCGAGGAGGGGCTCGCCGCGACCCGTGGCCGCTACCCGGCGGTGCTGAAGTTCGACGGCCTGGCCGCGGGCAAGGGCGTCGTGCTCCCAGAGGACGAGGCGCAGGCGCGCGCCGCGCTCGAGGCGTTCCTGGTCGAGCGCCGCTTCGGCCCGGGCGACGTGGTGGTCGAGGAGTTCCTCGCCGGTGAGGAGCTCTCGATGCTCGCGCTCTGCGACGGCGAGATCGCTGTCCCGCTCGCGCCTGCGCAGGACTACAAACGGATCTTCGACGGCGACGAGGGACCGAACACCGGCGGCATGGGCTCCTACTCGCCGGTCCCCGGGGCTCCCGATCCGGCGACGCTCGTGCGCCTGATCCACCAGCCGGTCCTTGACGAGCTCTCGCGGCGCGGCCTGCCGTTCTCCGGTGTTCTCTACGCGGGCCTCATGCTCACCGCGGACGGGCCGAAGGTGATCGAGTTCAACGCCCGCTTCGGCGACCCTGAGACGCAGGTGGTGCTGGCGCTGCTCGAGAGTCCACTGGGGGTCCTGCTGCACGCCGCGGCCACCGGCACGCTCGCCGCGC
>JACDAP010000488.1 GCA_013695395.1 Solirubrobacterales bacterium | reverse complement strand
GCGACGACGTCATCGACGGATTCCAGGGCGTTGACTGCATCGATGCCGGCATCGGCGACGACCGGGTCTTCGGCGGCCCGGGTGACGATCGCGTGCTGGGAGGTGCCGGCCGTGACCGGCTCTTCGGGCAGGCGGGCGATGACCGGCTCTTCGGCGGCAGCGGGAGGGACGTCCTCGTCGGCAGCGCGGGGCGCGACTTCCTCGCCGGCGGCTCGGGCAACGACGTGCTCTCCGGCGGCAGCGGCCGCGACCGGCTGTTCGGTGAGGCGGGCAACGACACGCTGCGCGCCGGAGACGGGCGCAACCTCGTCGACGGCGGGTCGGGCAACGACCGTCTCGAGACGCGGAACGGCGAGGTCGACGACGTGCGCTGCGGAACCGGGAGGGACCGGGCGATCGTCGACCGGATCGACCGGGTCTCCGTCGACTGCGAGTCGGTGGCAAGGCCCCGCGCGCGGAGGGCGACGTCGCGATGAGCACCGTCACGGAGGCGGAGGAGACCGCGACCGACGAAGCGGCGCCACCGCCGGCACGCAAGGCGCCGCGCGGCCGGCTCCCGTGGCTGGTGGCCGGGATCGCGCTGATCGTCTGGGGCGTCGGCGCGTTCGTCGTCTCGACCGGGTACGACGCCCCACGGGAGTTCGGTGCGCTCGCGCCGAACCTGCCGGTCAACGACGGGGCCCGCAACCCGCTGGACATCAGTGCGACCAACTCCCCGTCGCTGGTCCGCAATCCCGTCGATCCGGCCAACCTCGTCGTCACGAGCAAGATCGATTCGCCGCGCTACTCGTGCGGCGTCAGCGTCTCCTTCGACGGCGGCGGGCGCTGGACGCAGACGGCGATCCCCGTCCCGGCCGGCGTGACCGGGCCGTGTTACGCGCCGGACGCCGTGTTCGGCGCCGACGGGACGTTGTACCTGTCGTTCGTGACGCTGACCGGCCGCGCCAACTCGCCCGACGCCGCCTACCTCACGATGTCCGCCGACGGCGGCAAGACGCTCGCGCCGCCGCGCGAGACGCCACTCGGTGCCCGCGCCTTCCATTCGCGCCTGAGCGCCGATCCGAAGGTCCCCGGCCGCCTCTACCTGACCTGGGTGGCGGCCTCCGAGATCGGCCTCTACCGCTTCTCGCAGCCGGGCAACCCGATCAACGCGATCCGCTCCGACGACGGCGGCCGCAACTGGACCCAGCCGACGCGGGTGAGCTCCCCCGCCCGCGAGCGCGCGATCGCGCCGTCACCGGTCGTCGGTCCCGACGGGGCCCTGAACGTCCTCTACCTCGACCTCGGAGACGACGAGCTCGACTACGCGGGCGGTCACGGCGGCCGCAGCGGGCGCGCCTACGACGGCGACTGGGAGCTCGTGCTGGCGCGCTCGCGCGACGGCGGCAAGCGGTGGGAGGAGTCGCGGGTCGGCACGGTCAAGCCGGCCCAGCGCTTCATCGTCTTCACGCCGCCGTTCCCCTCGCTGGCGATCGACCAGCGCAGCGGCAAGCTCTTCGCGAGCTTCACGGACAAGCGCGCGGGCGACGCCGACGTCTCGCTCTGGTCGCTCGATCCGGGGGCGGAGCGGTGGAGCGGCCCGGTGCGGGTCAACGACACGCCGCGCGCGGACGGCACCGCCCAGTACCAGCCGCGTCTGGCGGTGACGCCGGGAGGTCGCCTCGACGTCCTCTACTACGACCGCCGCCGTGACCGCACCAACCGTCTCAACGAGGTCTCCTTCCAGTCCTCCTTCGACGGCGGCGAGACCTTCCGCCCCCACGTCCGGCTCTCCGACAAGGCGTTCAGCTCCCGGATCGGCTTCGGTGCCGACCGCGGGATGGCCGACCTCGGCGGGCGGCTCGGCCTGGTCTCCGACGATCGCCGTGCGCTCGCGGTCTGGACCGATACCCGCGCCGGCACCCGCATCTCGGCCAAGCAGGACCTCGCGCGCGGACTCGTGGCCTTCAACGACCCGCCCCGCCTGAGCGACAGCTCCAAGACGCTGCTCCGGGTCTCCGCGCTCGCGCTGATCCTCGTCGGGCTCGCCGTGGCGATCGGCCTGGGCGTCCTGGGCGGCCCGAGGGCACCGACCGTGCGCCGCGGAGGTCGGGTGCCAGGGCGCTGAGCTCGTAGGGCGCGCTACTGCGTCGCGCCGCTCACGCCACGGTGGAGCCTCTCGCTCACGCCGCGGCGCGGAGCGCGAGGCGCTCGCCGAGCCCGAGCAGTGCGACCATGCCCGGCCCGTCGCGCGGGCCGTCGAGCGGGGCGAGGCCCTCCTCGTCGGCGCGGCGGATCGCGTCGTCCTCCGGGACGACGATGATCTCGTGCTCGCCGAGCGCGGCGCGGATCTCCTCGAGGTCGTCGTCGGTGCCGATCCGGTTGGCGATCACGAGCACCTCGGCGCCGCGGCCGGCGGCGCTGTCGGCGGCGCGGCGCGCCACCTCGATCGACTTGCTCGTCGCGTTGGTGACGACGAGGACGAGATCGATGTTCCCGGTGTCCATGCGCGTGACGATCCCGATCCCGGCCTCGAGGTCGCCGATGACGACCCGCCCCTCGCCGTCGAGCTCGTTCAGCAGCTGATCGGGGTTGACGCCGCAGCAGGCACACCCCGAATCGGGGCCGTCCATGCGCGAGCCCACGACGAGCTGGACGCCGTCGGGCGCGGTGGTGCCGAACGTCGCGACGAGGGCCTCCACGTCGTGCGCGTGCTCGATGTGCCCCTGCTGCAGGGACTCCCGGATCCCGGCGAGGCGCTCGGTCTCGTCCATACCGACACCGAGCGAGATGCCGAGCATCGGGTTGACGTCGGCGTCGACGGCGATGACCTCTTCGCCGGCCCGGGAGAGCACCCGCGCGAGCGTCCCCGAGACGGTCGTCTTCCCCGCGCCACCCTTGCCCGCCACGATGATCTTCATAGTCGCCCGACACTACGCCCATCCGGCGCGGATGACCAACCACCCGGGGCTCAGAGCCCGTCGAGTCGCCGCTCGCTGAGCTCTGCGGCCAGCGACTCGATCACGCCCACCGCCGCCGAGCCGGCCGCGGCGTCGATCGGAGCGAGGCCCGCCCGTTCGGCCGCAGCCACCTCGAGGTCGTACGGGATCCACGCCACCGGCTCCTCGCCGAGCATCCGCGCGAGCCGGCGGCGCGCCTCCTCGTCGCGCAGCTTGTTCGCGACGTACCAGGCGGGCCGGCCGAGGTGCTCACGCGTGAAGCGCGCGCAGCGCCGCGCCGCGAGCACCGACTGGCTCGTCGGCTCGACGACCACGAGCGCACCCCGCGTGTAGGAGGCGAAGCCCGCGGAGAGATGGCGTGGCCCGGCCGGCAGGTCGCCGACGATCGTCCAGCGGCGGGCGGTCCGGCTGTCCCCGAGCCGGCCGGCGATCTTGTGGAACGCCCCGACGGCGCCGATGACCGGCTTCAGGTTCTCGGCGGCGTCGGCCTTGCCGAGCTGCAGGAGCCGCACGCCGTCCGGCGCCGGGATCGAGCAGCGCTGCACCGCGCGGACCGGGCCGTAGCCCGGCTTCAGGCGCCACTTGCGCTCCTCGACCCGCTCGACGGCCTCCATCAGCCGCGTGACCTCCGGCTCGGCGATCCCGAGCGAGCGGCACATCCCCGGCATCGTGTCGGAGTCCATCGCGACGACGTCGTGGCCGAGGCGGCCGAGGGCCCGGGCGAGCGTGCCACTGACCGTGGACTTCCCCGCGCCGCCCTTGCCGGCCACCGCGATCCACAGCGGCTCGACGTCCACGGTGCTCACGAGCGCACCGACCCGGTCCGCGGGGGCGGCCCGACGAGGTCGTCGATCTCGGCGACGCTGAGCGTCTCGCGTTCCAACAGCGCCTCCACGACGATGCCGAGCGCAGGCCTGCCCTCGGTGAGCACGCGGCGGGCGAGCTGCTCCGCCTCGGCCGCGAAGCGACGCGCCTCCGCGTCGATGAGCCGCGCGGTGTGCTCCGACCACGGCGACTGCGAGCTGTCAGCCGTCGCGTGCCCGATCGCGCCGACCTCCTCGCTCATGCCGAGGTCGACGACCATGTGGCGAGCCAGCACCCCGACGCGCTCGAGGTCGTTGACCGCGCCGCTGGAGTGCTCCCCGAAGACGATCTGCTCGCAGACCAGCCCGCCGAGCAGCGTCGCCATCCGCTCGACGAGCATCGCCTTCGGCCGCACGAGGCTGTCCTCGCTGTCCGGGAGCCAGGAGACCCCGAGCCGGCTGCCGCGCGGGATGATCGAGATCTTGTGCAGCAGGCGCCCGCCGGGCAGCGCGCGGGCGACCATGCCGTGCCCCGCCTCGTGGTAGGCGATCCGCAGCCGGTCCGCCTCGGAGAGCTCCCGGCGCCCGCCGATGCCCGACATGACGCGGTCGAGACCCTCGTCGAGGTCGTCGCGGGTGAGCGCGGCCGCGCCGCGCCGCGCCGCCAGCAGCGCCGCCTCGTTGAGGATGCCGCTCAGGTCGGCTCCGGACATGCCGCGCGCGAGCCGGGCGAGCCCGGCGAGGTCAACGCCGGGTGCGAGCGGCTTGCTCTTCGCGTGCAGCGCGAGGATCGCCTCGCGCGAGGCCTGGTCGGGCAGGTCGATGTCGATCAGGCGATCCAGGCGGCCGGGGCGCGTCAGCGCGGGGTCGAGGAGCTCGGGCCGGTTGGTGGCGGCGAGCACGACGACGCCCTCCCGCCGGCCGAAGCCGTCGAGCTCGATCAGCAGCTGGTTGAGGGTCTGCGCGCGCTCGGAGGAGTCGCCCGCCGACGCGCTGCGCCGCCCGCCGATCGCGTCGATCTCGTCGATGAAGAGGATCGCCGGGGCGAGGCCCCGCACCTCGGCGAAGAGGTCGCGCACGCGAGCGGCGCCCTCCCCGACGAACACCTCGACGAACTCCGTCGCGGCGACGGAGACGAAGCCCGCGTTCGCCTCGCCGGCGACGGCACGCGCGAGCAGCGTCTTGCCGGTACCGGGCGGGCCGGCGAGCAGGTAGCCCGCGGGGATGCGCGCGCCGAGACGCTCGAAGCGGGCGGGATCGGCGAGGTACTCGCGGATCTCGGCCAGCTCCGCGACCGCAGCGTCCAGCCCGGCGATGTCCGCGAAGGTCACCCGGTCCTGGTCGAGCAGGCCCTGGCCCATCCGCCGGTCGCGCAAGCTGAGGCGGCGCTGGCGCTCCGGCGCCTCGCGGATGCGCTCGAGCGCGGTCAGGAGCGTGGCCTGGGAGACGGTCTGCTCCCGCCCGCGGGCCGCGAGCAACGCCGCCTCGTTCATGACTCCGGCGAGGTCGGCGCCCGACATCCCGACGGCCTTGTGCGCGATCGCGTCGAGGTCGACGCCCGCCCCCAGCGCCTTGCTGCGCGCGTGGACGGCGAGGATGCTGCGGCGGTCCGCCTCGTCGGGCAGCGACAGCCCGACGGCCCGGTCGAAGCGCCCCGGCCGCAGCAGCGCGGGGTCGAGGACGTCCGGGCGGTTGGTCGCCGCGACGACCATCACGCCCTCGGTGGAGGAGAAGCCGTCGATCTCGGCCAGGAGCTGGTTGAGCGCCTGCCCGCGCTCCTCGGACTGCGAGGCCGCCGGCCCCGTCCCCGCCCGCCGCGCACCGACCGCGTCGATCTCGTCGATGAAGACGATCGACGGGGCCGCCAGGCGGGCCTGGGAGAACAGGTCCCGGACGCGCGCCGCACCGACGCCGACGTACATCTCGACGAACTCGGAGCCGGAGACGGAGAAGAACGCCGCTCCGGCCTCCCCCGCGAGCGCGCGGGCCAGGAGCGTCTTGCCACAGCCGGGCGGGCCGAAGAGCAGCACGCCACGCGGCACCTGACCACCGAGCGCGGCGTAGCGCTCCGGGTCGGCCAGGAAGTCCGCGATCTCGCGCAGCTCGGAGATCGCGACGTCCTGGCCCGCGACGTCGGTGAAGCGCACCGCCGCGTCCTCGGGCTCGACGCGTCGCCCGCTACGCCCCGTAGCGAAGAGCCCGGTCCCGCGGCGGAAGGAGACGATGAAGTAGACGAAGACGACGATCAGGATCAGCACCGGCAGCAGCAGCGTGATCGGCACGATCAGCGACTTCAGCAGCTGCTGGTTGACCCGCGAGGGGATCTGGTTGGAGAGCACCAGGTCGGCGAGGCGGTCGCGCGAGCTGGCGGCGCGCAGGAAGGGCAGGTTGTACGCGGTGACGCGCCCGTCCCGCCTGGCGTACGTGCCGACGACGTAGGAGTCCTGGTCGAGGATCTCGGCGCTGCGGATGCGCCCGTTCTCCGCCAGTGAGACGAACGCGTCGAGCCGCAGGCGATCCCCGCTGACGTTCGGCCGCGACGCTACGAGGACGAGCGCGTAGACCGCGAACAGCAGCACGATGGCCGTGACGGTGAGGGCGCCGAGGCGGCTCTCGCGCGGCTCGCCGCGACTGCGCTTGCTGGGGGAGCTCACCGGCTCGAGCCTATCCGCGCGGCGGCTGCTGCGCGGAGGCCGCGACGACGTCCGGTGTCACTGCGCGGCCTCCGCG
>JACDAP010000480.1 GCA_013695395.1 Solirubrobacterales bacterium | reverse complement strand
GGCGGCGGAGACGCCGGGGCGGTCCGGCGCGCGGGAGGACGCCGGGACACGCGTATCCTCGAGTCTGCGGAACCTCGCTCCCCACGCGAGCCCCGCCACGCTCTCGCTCACGTGACCCGCGTCCTCGTCCTCTCCTGGGAGTACCCGCCGATCGTCGAAGGCGGCCTCGCTCGTCACGTCGCCAAGCTCTGCGAGAACCTGGTCGCCCAGGGGGCGGAGGTCCACGTGCTCACCCGTGGCGTGCGGACGGCCTCCGAGATCCGGCGGGGCGTGCACGTCCACCGCGTCGCCGAGCCCGGCAAGCCGCGGGACATGGAAGCGTTTCTCGCCTGGATCGACCATATGAACACGGATCTCGTGCGCGCGGCGGAGGAGCTCCCCGGGACGTTCGACCTGGTCCACGGCCACGACTGGCTCGTGGCCACCGGCGCCGACCGGCTCGCCCGCCGCTTCGACTGCCCGCTCGTGATGACGATCCACGCGACCGAGCACGGCCGCCACCAGGGCTGGGTCGACAAGCACCCCCAGACCTACATCCACGCGGCCGAGCGCTGGATCGCCCGCCGCGCCGACCGCGTCATCACCTGCTCGCACTACATGCGGGGGCATGTCGCCGAGATCTACGGGCTCGAGGAGGAGCAGCTCGCGGTCATCCCGAACGGGGTCGACCCCGACGACCTCATCCCCGTCGACGACCTCACGACGCTGCGAGCGAAGTTCGCCGCGCCCGACGAGCAGCTGCTGCTCCTCAGCGGCCGCCTGGTCTACGAGAAGGGCTTCCAGCACGCACTCGAGGCGCTCGCCGGGCCGGACGGGGCGATCGCCGCGGTCGGGAGGCTCCGCTTCGTCATCGCCGGCTCGGGCACGCACGAGGCCGAGCTGAAGGCGCAGGCCAAGGCACTCGGGCTGCTGGAGCACGGCACGTTCCTCGGCTGGATCGGCGACGACGCGCTCCACTCGCTCTACCGGATCTGCGACCTCTGCGTGATCCCCTCGCTCTACGAGCCGTTCGGCCTCGTGGCGCTCGAGGCGATGGCCAGCGGCTGCCCGTGCATCGTGGCCGACACCGGCGGTCTGCGCGAGGTCGTACCGCACGACGTCGGCCTGCGCTTCAAGGGCGGCGACGCGAAGCATCTCGGCGTGATGATCGAGCGGATGCTCACCGACGCGCCGCTCCGCGACCGCCTGGTCGCCGAGGCCTCCGAGCACGTGCTCCGCTTCGACTGGGCGGAGATCGCGCGGGACACGAGCGCGCTCTACGACGAGCTCCTGGCTCGCGCAACGGTCTGAGGCGGCGCGCGACGGCCGCTTGCTCTTGCCGTGCGGTATCGCGTGCGCGCGCTCACCGCTCCTCCCGAGCCCGGATCGGCGGAGAAGGCGCCGCCTCTCCGCAGTTCCGCGCGTCCGACGTCTTGTTCCGCAGCAGCGAGGCGCCGCATGCTGCCGCCATGCACTCGCTCCGAACTCCCGGCGTGGAAACGTGTCGTCTGCCCCCCGTTCCACGCCCGCTGTCCCCGCCCTCGACTCCCGGCGTGGAACCGGGGCACGTGGACGCCGGCTGATGCGTCCGGACGTCGACGAGGCGATCGCGGCGCTCGCCGCCCGTCAGCACGGCCTCATCGAGCGCAGGCAGCTCGCCGCGCTGCAACTCGGTCGCGAAGCACGGCGGACCCGCGAGCGCAGACGCCAGCTCCATCTCGTCCCAGGCTGCCCCGGCGTGTTCGCCGTCGGGCACCCCACGCTCGGAGAGGAGGCCACGGTGCTCTCGGCCGTGCTGGCCTGCGGACCTCGCGCGTACGCCGCGGGGGAGCACGGGGAGTGGCTCTGGAACCTGCGGCCGCCGTGGCTCCCCTTCCCGTCGCTGCCGGTGTCCGTCACGGTGCCCCGCGCCTGCGGACGCACCCCGCCCGCCGCCCGTCTGCTGCGACGGGACCTCCCCGCTCCGGAGTGGCAGACGCGGCGCGGAATCCCGGTGGTGAGCGTCGAGCGCCTCATCGCCGACGCGGGGGCCGACCGCGAGCTGTGGGCCGTCGAACGGCTGCTCGACCGCGCGCTGGTCGAGCGGCTCACGAGCGTCCCGAGCCTCGAGCGACAACTGGAACGCGCAAAAGGGCAGCGGGGGATCCTGGCCCTCCGACAGCTGCTGGCGGCGGAGCGGCGCTACGCAGGCCTCACCCGCTCCGAACTCGAGGAGGCGTTCCTGCTGCTGCTCCGGCGTGCGGGCGTCGAACTGCCGAAGGTGAACGAACGGGTCGGGACCGATCTCGTGGACGCTCTGTTCGCCGCGGCGCGGGTCGTCGTGGAGCTTGACGGGACGTGGTGGCACCGGACGCATCGCCGCCAGGAGCAGGATCGGCGCAAGGAGCTGCGGCTACGACAGCGGGGGCTGCTCGTGCTGCGCTACACCGCGCGGCAGATCTTCGAGGAGCCGGAGGCGGTGGTGACTGATCTGGTGCGGGTCCTGACCGAGCGGGGAGCCTTGTTCGCTTGAACCCCGAACGGCGGTAGGAGGTGCCCCGGTTTCACGCCGGGTGACGGCCTCGCCGACAGCGGGCGTGGAACGGGGGGCAGGCGACACGGTTCCACGCCCGCTGTTCTGCTCAGGGGCGTCGCAGACGGATCGGCCCGCGGGCGCTCCGCCCGTCGACGACCTCACCGGTCGCGCCGGGCCTCCGCGCCTCCAGGAGCTCGTGGATGGTCGTCGCGATCTCGTCGCCGCCCGGCATGGTCGTGCCGTTCAGCCCCAGCGGAGCGTCTGCGGCGCCTCGCGCATCCGCAGCACCCGCGCCGGCACCCCGCCGACGACGGCGTTCTCCGGCACGTCCTTGGTCACCACCGTGCTGGTGCCGACGATCGCATTATCCCCAACGGTCGCCCCGCGCAGGAAGCAGGCGCCGTACCCGATCCAGACGTTGTGGCCGACCCGGACGTCGCGCTTGTAGATCCCCTGGAAGCGGATCGGCCGCTCGACCTCGACGACACCGTGATCGAAGTCGATCAGCATCACCCGGTCGGCGACGACGCACTCCCGGCCGATCGAGACGTGCTGAAAACAGGTGAAGGTGCACTCCTGGCCGATCACCGTCTTGGCCCCGATGCGTACCTCGCCCTCGTGGGCGCGGATCTTCGTGCCGTGCCCGAGCCAGCTCCAGCGGCCCAGATGCACCGTGGCGTTCTTCCCGATCTCGAACTGCACCCCAGGGCAGACGAAGGCGAGCCCGTCGAGCTGCAACCGCCCGCGCCAGCGCAGCTTCAGCCAGGCCAGCCGTGCGATCAGCCCCGCGTAGTCGCGGGTGAGCATGCCGTTGGTGCGCAGGAAGCGCCAGAGAACGATAGGGCCGCCGCGGCGCGGAGGCGGGGCGTGCCGGACCACGGGCTCGGGGACCGGGTCGGACGCCGTCGGGGACAGGACGGGCTCCACCCGGGCAAGGGTAATGTGCCGAGCCGGATGCCGACTGCTCAGGACCCCCTCGCCCAGCGCCTGCTCGCCGGTGACAAGCGTGCGCTCGCCCGCGCGATCTCGCTGGTGGAGAACGACGACCCCGCGGGCTGGGAGCTCGTCCGGGAGGTCTTCCCCCACACCGGAAAGGCCTCGATCGTCGGACTCACGGGCGCCCCTGGCTCCGGCAAGTCAACGCTCATCAGCGCGCTGACGAAGCTGCGCCGTCAGGCCGACCGGCAGGTCGCCGTCCTCTCGATCGATCCGTCGAGCCCCTTTACCCACGGCGCCCTGCTCGGCGACCGGATCCGCCTGACCGAGCACTTCCTCGACCAGGGCGTCTTCATCCGCTCGATGGCCAACCGGGGTGCGCTCGGCGGGCTCTCCGAGGCCGCGCTCCAGGCCGCCCTGCTGATGGACGCGAGCGGCAAGGATGACGTGCTCCTGGAGACCGTCGGCGTCGGCCAGGCCGAGATCGACGTGATCGATCACGCCGACACCGTCGTCCTCGTGCTCATGCCCGGCTCGGGTGACTCGATCCAGGCGCTCAAGGCCGGGGTCATGGAGATCCCCGACATCATCGTCGTCAACAAGGCCGACCACCCGCTCACCGACACGATGGTCCGCGAGATCCGCGGCGTGCTCTCCCTCGCACCGGCGGTCAAGGGCGCCTGGCGCGTGCCGATCCTGAAGACCGAGGCCAGCCGCGGGGAGGGCGTCGAGGTGCTGGTCGAGAAGCTCGACGAGCACCGCGCCTTCATCGAGGAGGAGGGCACGCTGAGCGAGCGCCGTCAGCGCAACCTGCGCAACGAGGTGCTCTCGATCTGCACCTTCCGCATGCGCCGCGACCTCGCCGCCCGCATGGAGGGCGACGACGAGTTCGCCCGGCTGCTCGCGGAGGTCGTGGAGCGCCGCCTCGACCCGGCCAGTGCGGCGACGCAGATCCTCGAGCACTTCGAGGCGTAGCCGGCCTCGCTGGCCTCATCCGTGTAGACCCGGCGCCACCCGCTGACTGTCGCCCCGGCCGGCCTGCGCGACATCGCTCAGGCAAGCGCGAGCAGCGCCGCGCGGGCCACGGCGACGACCGCGACGGCGGGGTCCGCCTCCCAGCGCACGGACCCCGCCTCCGCGCCCTAGAGCGGCCCCTTGGCCCACGGGCCCCTGATCGCGATCGTCATGCCCTCGTCACTCTCGTCGACCGTCCCCCTCGACGAGCCGAAGATGTTCACGAAGAGCACCTTGCCGTCCGGGCTGAACGTCGCCCCGGCCAGCTCTGCGTCGTTGAGGATGTTGACGGCGAACTCGAAAGCGCCGCCGCTGCGGCTGAAGCCGATCAGCCGGTTGACGTCCTCGATCGTCGGGTTGGCCGGGTTCGTGTCGCTGTCGCTGGACGCGTCGTCCTCGCAGAGGATGATCCCGCCGCGCGGGGTGACCAGCAGGTTGTCGGGCGAGTCAAGGGCCTCCGAGCCGGTGGACTCGTAGACGAGCGTCAGCGTCCCGCCCATGTTGTCGGTCCGGTACTGCCAGACCTGTCCGAAGCCCTCCTTGTACCCGTCGGAGTTGACGTCGCCGTTCTTGACGTCACCACCGCTGGTCGAGCAGAAGAAGATCGAGTTCCTCCCGTCGGCCCAGCAGCCCTCCAGGCGGTTGAACTTCGCCCCGCCGAGGACGAAGCCCTGCTGGTAGACGCTGCCGGCCGTGTCGTTGTTCTGCCCGTCGGTGTCGGGCGTGGCGATCGGCACCCAGCGTACGGGCAGCGCGTCTCCGACGACCTGGCCCTCGCGCAGGTCGGCGTTGTCCTGGCCCACGACGGCGAGCATCTCCAGGCGGCCACCGGCGAAGAGGTCGGTCGGCGCGGTGGGGATGTAGCGGTAGAAGCCCGAGCCCCGGCCGGTTCCGGCGTCCTCGGTCTGGTAGACGATGCCGGCCCCGTCGACCGCGGCGGCCTCGTGCGCGAAGCGGCCCATCGGGACGATCGGCTGGCCGCCCACACCGTCGCCCAGGTCGCGGTCGACCGGCACGAAGAACGCGTACCCGTGCTTGACGCCGTCGTAGGTCTGAACGGTCTCCTCGCCGGTGAGCCAGCCGGTCTGACCCAGCGACTGGCCGCCGGCACAGTTGACGATCGTGCCCTTCAGCGAGATGAAGTCCTGGACGAGATCCATCTTCACCGTGTCGAAGTCGAGCGTGGAGGTGCCCGCTCCGGCCTGGGGGTCGTAGACGGTCGCGGCCTCGGCGAGGGTCGGCCGGTTGGAGCCGGTGTTCTTGGCGTTGCGGTCCTCGTGGTTGCGGATCAGGCGCGTCAGCTTCTTGTCGCCCGAGGGGTGGGCGAAGGCGGCCATGCCGTCGAGGGCCAGCGGCGTGCGGTTGCCGTCGGACATCGTGGAGCCGATCGCGCCGAAGGTCGCGTACTTGAAGCCTCGCGGGAGCGCGAGGATCTGACGCCCCGTCGTACGGTCGCGCATCGGGACTACCGGTCCGTATGGGCTGGCCTGCGGCCCCTTCTTGGCGAGGGCGGTGCGGGCGGTCAGCGCCTGGACGGCACCGGCACCGATGAGGCCGACACCGGCGGTGGTGCCGTTGCGCAGGAACGTGCGGCGGTCAAGCGTGGACAAGTGGTCTCCTGAGTTCGTGGTTTGAGGACCAAAAATTACGGTCCGCGAACCCGCATCGCTGTGTCCAGACGGTGAACCTCGAGTAGGCGGCGTGTGTCCCGCGTCAATGTCTTCCGCACACCAGTTGGTTGAGGCGCCGAACCAGGCCGCCGAGGCTCTCGATCGCTGGAGGAAGACCGTGATGGGCTCTTCGTCATCGGCTCCGCAAGCGCCGGCCGCGGCCTCCGCGCAGGTCACGGAGGCGCCCCCGGGCGCGCTTGTCGGGTCCGAGCCGGAGCCGGTCGAGGAGCCGCGAGCACGTACGCAGCTCGGAGCAGGGAAGGGTGATGGCCCATCGCCGCGAACCACCCCGGTGTGAGTACCGGCCAACAGCACGTCGCAGGCGACGATCTCGACGAGCTGTGGGCAAGCGGGGAACGGCGGCGACGTGCGCGGCAGGACCGCCGCCGTCGCGGCGAACCCGACGGGCCACGCGGGGACCTGGCGGCGCTCTGGGCCTCGGGCGGGGGCCGGGCGCTCATCGTCCTCTGCCTGCTCGTCCTGCTGGGCACCGCCGGTGGGCTGCTGGCCTTCTGGCCGGGCGAGGTGAAGAGCAGCGGCGCGGGCGCCTTCGGCGGCCCCTCGCGTGGGGCTGAGGTCACCGCTTCACGCATCGTTCCCTGCTCCGGGCAGACCGCGCAGCGGTGCCGGCAGATCGAGGTCGACGTGGACGGCCGACCGGAGAAGCTCACGCTCGGCCCAGTCGGAGGGCTGACACCCTCGCCGCAGCCGGGGAGCGCGGTCCGGGTCACGCCGGTTCCCGAGTTCGCGGGTGTGCCATCCCCAGAGGAGCGCTTCGCCTACGCCGGCGTCGACCGGCGCGGCGGCCTGGCCTGGCTGGGCTTGCTGCTGGCGGTGGTCGCGCTGGTGACCCTCCGGCTGCGCGGCGCGCTCGCTGCGCTCGGCGTCGTCGGATCGGTCGGGCTCGTCGTCGCCTTCCTCATCCCGGCCATGCTCGAGGGAAGCCCCGCCGTCCCGGTCGCCCTCTCCTGCGCCCTGGCGGTCACGGTGATCACCGTCGGGCTCACCCACGGCCTTGCCGCGCCCTCCCTGGCCGCGCTGCTCGGTGTGACCGTCACCCTGCTGCTCAGCGCCGGGCTCGCCGAGGTCGCGGTGCGGCTCGTCGCACTCGACGGCCGCTCCAACGAGATCGCCGGGTTCCTCGCCCAGCAGCAGGCCGACGTCTCCCTGCGCGGAATAGTCCTCGCCGGGATGCTCATCGGCGCGCTCGGGGTGCTGGCCGACACGGCGGTCACCCAGTCCTCGGCGGTCGTCGCGCTGCGCCGGGCGAACCCGGGGCTGAGTGCGCGACGCCTCTACGCCGGGGCGATCACGGTCGGCCGTGACCACCTGGCCGCCACGATCCACACGCTCGTGCTCGCCTACGTGGGGACCGCGCTGCCGCTGCTGCTCGTGCTGCGCTCCTCCGGCGTGGGGGCGACCGACGCCCTGAACGCCCAGGACGTCGCCGAGCCGATCGCCGCGACGATCATCGGCTGCCTGGCGCTCATCGCGGCGGTTCCGCTGACGACCGGCCTAGCCGCATACCTCGTGGCGCGAACCCCGGCCAACGCACTCGGCGACGGCGACCACGGCCACGTGCACTGACGGGGTTCAGCCGCCGGCGACCTCCAGCCAGACGGAGGGCTCGGCGCTCAGATCCCCGGGACCCGGCACGAGCCGCTGCCGCCCGTGAAGCCCTTGACCATGGCGTCGGCGTTGGCCTGCTCCATCCCGAGGTAGGTGGCGCCGGGGGAGCCCTCCTCGCCGAGGGAGTCGCCGTAGAGCGTGTACTCGGCGCTGGCCCCCGTCTGCTTGGCGATCGCCTGCGCGAGCTTCGGGTTGACCGAGCTCTCGGGGAAGACGGCCTTGACGTCCTCGCGCTCGATCGTCCTGACGAGCTCGGCGACCTCGCCCGCGGAGGGCTGGGCCTGCGTGGTCTGCGACGGGATCACAGCGCCGACGACGGTGATGTCGTAGCGGTCGGCGAAGTAGCCGAAGGCATCGTGGTCGGTGACGAGCTTGCGCTCCCTGGCGGGGACCGCGGCGAAGCATTCGGCGATCCCGGTGTCGAGGGCCTTCACCTTCGCGATGTAGGCGATGGCGTTCCGCTCGTAGACGGCTCTCGCGCCCGGGTTGGCCTTGATGAACGCGTCGCGGATCTCCTCCACCGCGGTCTCGGTGTTGCGCGGGTCGTGCCACCAGTGGGGGTCGTGCTTCGAGGCCTCCTCACCCTCGCTCTCGCCCGGCAGACGCACCTTCAGCTGCTGGGAGACGTCGATCGTCACGGCGTCGCTGCCGCTCTGCTCGACGACATCGCCGATCCAGCGGTCGAGGTTGTCGCCCGAGGCCACGACCACCTGTGCACCGGCGGTGTCCCTGACGTCATCGGGGCGGGGCTCGTAGTCGTGGGCGTCGGAGTTCGGCTGGAGGATCTGGGTGACATCGACCGCCTCGCCGCCGACCTCGCGGACGAGATCACCGAGCACGGTCGTCGTGGCCACGACGTCGATGCGGTCCGCCCCGGACGCGGCGCTGCCACCCGCGTCGTCGTCGCCGCAGCCGGCGATCACGAGGCCGGCCAGCGCGAGCAGGAGGGCAGGGGAGCGGCGGGAGAGCGTGAACATGAGAACCGATCCTAACAACGATGAGACTCGTTCTCGATTTCGAACGACGTCCGACGTCGTGAGGCAACGAACGCGCCTCACAGCAGCGGGAGCAGCCGCTCGAGCCCACCCCACGGCAGCGGTCCCCGCGGTGGGCCGAGCCCGGCGGCGTCCCCGAGCCGGATCCCGAGGACGAGCCAGAGTGACCCCGCGAGCGTCAGCGTCGCGAGCGCCCCTCCGGCCCGCGGGAAGCTCCGCCACCCCCACGCGGAGAGGGCGCCGACCGCGGGGAGGACCACGAGCACGTCGCCGGGCACGAGCCAGGCTCCGCGGATCGACGGGGCGGCCAGCGCGGCGGCCGCGAGCCCGGCGCCCACCACGGCCCCCAGGAACCCCGCGGAAACCTCGATATCGAGTCGCGCGGGGAGCGCACGGGCGATGTGGTCTCGTCGCGAGCGCCACAGCAGCCAGAGCGTCGCCCCCGCGAGTGCAGCGACCGGCGCCCAGCGGAGCAGTCCGACATCGCGTCCGATCAGGGTGCCGAGGAGGGAAGGGACGCGGGTGAGGAACTCGCCGGCGTCCGCCACGCCGGCCGCACCGCCCGGCGCCTCACCCGGTTCGGCGGCGCTCGGGACGAGGCCCCCGAAGAGCCGCAGGTTGACCGTGATCAGCACCACCGCGCTCATCAGCAGCACCTCGATCGCGACGAGTCCGGTGACGCCACCCTTGCGCCGGCGCAGCCAGCGGGCGAGGGCGAACAGGACGACAACCCCGGGAGCCAGGAAGCGGACCCCCAACCACGGCAGGAGCGCGACCGCCCCCGCGGTCCGGCCGGCGCCGGCCAGGCGCGGCTCTTCACGGA
>JACDAP010000459.1 GCA_013695395.1 Solirubrobacterales bacterium | reverse complement strand
CCGCTGCCCTGAGCGGCATCACCCGCGCCGGACGCGGGAGCGCGCGGCGGAGCGCCGAGCGGCCCGTGCGGCCCGAATCGCTGCTGTGGGGGAAGCTGCCCGTTTCCGAGCTCGTGATGCTGCTCGGCACCGTCCTCATCTTCGTCGGTCTCGGGAAGGGCCAGGGACAGGGGACCGACCTGCTGACGGTCGGCGCGGCGATGGTCGGCGTCGGTGCCCTCGAGCTGACCGCGAGGGAGCACTTCGGCGCCTTCAAGCCGCACCCGTTCTTTCTCGCCGGGCTCGCCGTGCTCGCGCTGACCGGTCTTATCTCGCTGGTCGGCGGCACCGACGCCGCCCGCCACCCCCTCGCCGTCGCGTTCTACGCGGCGTTGTTCGGCGTGCTGGCGACCATGCTTCGCAACACCTACACCGGTGCGCGGGGGTTCCGCGCGTGAGTCAGGAGACGTGATGTCCACCACCCGCCGTTGGTTCCCGTTCGTGCAGCTCGAGTTCACCCACTCGCTGGGGCCGGCCGCGGGCAGGTACCTCATCGAGCCGCATGAGGAGCCGCCCGCGGTCGAGGAGCGCGGGCGGCGCCCTGCTCAGCCTGCCGTCGCGGACACCGCCGAGGGCATGGGGAGCGGAACGGTGGTAGCCGCCCCGCCGACGGCCGACCCGGTCGCCGATGGCTTCGTCAGCAGCGATTCCGATCGGCTGCTCGGTTCGGCTGACGTGCTCGTGCTCCAGGTGCGTGGCGCGCAGGCTTCAAAGAAGGGAAAGCTCGGACGTCGCAAGGAAGAGCGCTTCGACGACGTTCCCGACGAGGTCTCGCTCACCGTCGCCACCCTGATCCGAGGGCGCGAGCTGAGCCCGGACCCGCGGACGGCCGACCGGGTCATCATGGCGCTCTCCGGGCGCGAGAAGGAGCAGTGGGTCAACGACGCGATCACCGACCTCAACCGCGCGATCAGCGCCTATCGGGTCTGTGCCGCGGATCCCTACGTCTCCGAGGTCACGCGCGCCGACGCGCGCGTGGTGCGGATCGGCCACGGGTTCTCCGAGGAGGTCTTCGCCGGAAAGTGGACGAAGGCGGTCGGCGTCGACGCCCCGCCCGTCCCGAAGGTCTCCCGCCAGCTGCGGCTCGCGCCGAGCCAGGGCACGGCGGCGGTCCTGGCGGGCACCACCGACACGCTCGAGGCCGAAGAGCTCGTCCTGCGCGTGCTGCTCGACCTCGACGCCGGGCGCCTGCGGGCCGCGGCGGTGGGTCTACAGGCCGGGCTCGACCTGATGCTCGCCGAGCTCGCGGGCCGGGTGCTCGGCGGCCGCGTGCGGATGCAGGTCGACGCGATCACCGAGCTCCGCGACCCGCTCGCGCTGATGGCCTCGCGGGCACGCCGGGGGGCCCTGGACGCCACGGCCAAAAAGGAGCTCGAGCAGCACGCCGAGGCGATCGGCGCGGCGATCGACCGCTGGCGCTACGAGCCGCTGGGGTTCTGAGGCTCAGCGCTGGATGCCGCCGAGCACGAGGGCGGCGAGTTCCTCGTAGGCCTCGGCGTCCTGCAGCCCGGTCGTGGTCTGGATCCGGCCGGTCTGGATCCGCTCCATCCCCGCCTGAGTCACCCGGCGAGGACTTGCTCACCTGGTGCGTGCAGGCCGAGGTCGACGGCCGGTCCCTGGAGGACTGGGAGATCGGCGCGTTCTTCTCCCTGCTGGCCGCAGCCGGCAACGACACCACGCGCCACTCGATCGCCCACGCGCTGCACCTGTTCACCGTCCACGAGGACCAGCGCGAGTACCTGCTCGAAGACCTTTCGGGCCGCCTCGACGACGCCGTGGAGGAGGTGCTCCGCTACGCCTCGTCCGTGCAGCAATTTCGCCGCCACGCGACGCAGGACACCGAGCTGCGCGGCGTCCCGGTCAAGGAGGGGGAGAAGGTCGTCATCTGGTACTGCTCAGGCTCCTACGACGAGGACGTCTTCCCCGAGCCGCAGACGTTCGACATCACCCGGTCGAACTCCAAGCACATGGCCTTCGGCGGCGGCGGGCCGCACTTCTGCCTGGGCTCCGCGCCCAGGCGCATGATGATCAAGTACGCGCTCACCGAGGTCTACACGCGCATGCCCGACCTCCGCACCGGCACGCCGTCCTACCAGGTCAACAACTTCATCCGCGGCGTGCACCACCTGCCCGCCACCTGGACCCCGACGAAGGGCTAGCTCGTCATCGGGCGCGACCTCACCGGCTGAGCGCGGTCCGGCCTCAGTCCAGGCCGATCGTGCGGTGCAGGAACTCGAGGCGTCTCCGACGACCTCCTTGCGGTTGGTCTCGTTGAAGACCTCGTGCTGGGCGCCCTCGTAGATGTGCTCCTCGAGCGTGTCGCCGCGGAGGTGCTCGATGACCGGCCGCGTCGCAGCCACCGGCGCGAGCCGATCGAGCTCCCCGTGGACCCAGATCGTCGGCAGAGCGCCGAAGGGCGGCCCGGCCTTGATGTCGGCGACGGCGCCGAACATCGCCTCGAGGGTCGGCCGCAGGAAAGGGCCGTGGTAGACGAGCGGGTCGTTCATGTACGCCTCGCCGACGCTCGTATCCCGCGAGAGGATCGCGGGATCGATCGGGACCTCGGGCAGCGGGTCCATCGCGAGCATGCCCTCGATGTCCGGGTTGCCCCCGATCGCCGGGCCGGAGAGCACGAGCGCCGCGAAGGCGGACGGATCGCGCTGGGCCAGCCGGGTCGCGACGATGCCGCCCATCGAGTGCCCGAGCAGCACGAGCGGCAGGTCGGGATGCTCGCCGCGGAGGAGGTCGGCCGCCGCCGAGAGGTCGTCGGCGAGCGGCTCCATGCTCTCCGCGTAGGCGCGCTCCCCGTCCGAGTGGCCGTGGCCGGCGTGGTCGGGCGCGAGGACCGCGGCGCCGGCCTTGACGAGCGCCCTGGCGAGGTAGTCGTAGCGGCCGGCGTGCTCGCCGTAGCCGTGCGCGACGACGATGGCGAAGGTCGGCTTCCCGGCGCTCCAGCGGTGGAGGTGGAGGCGCCCTGAGGCACCGGTGAGTTCGGTGGTGGTCGAGGGCATGGCGCGACCTAGCGTCACAGGCGGGCCGTCGTCGAGACAGTGGCCCGCCGGGAGACTTCAGCCTGTCGGAAGGGGGGTCCCGCGTTCGGATCGATTCTCGGGCGGGCATGCATGAGAGAACCGCTGAAAGGTCGTCCTCGCGTGTCCCTCCTGCTGCTGTTCTTCGCCGCCCTGACGGCGTTCATCCTGTTCCTCGTCCTCGCCGCCAAGGTCTACCCGCGCTTCCAGCACCAGCCTCCCGCGAAGTCCGAGCAGGAGCTCACGGGCATCGGGCCCGAGTCCACCCAGGGCGAGCTCGACGACAACCTGATGGGCTAGCGGGACGCTCGTCAGCGATTGGAGGTCACGCCCATGGAGAGCGCAATGACCTCGGCCCGGTTGGCGGCGCCGAGCTTGCGCAGGATGTGCTTGACGTGGGACTTCACGGTCCCCTCCTTGATCACGAGCCGCTCGGCGATCGCAGCGTTGCCGAGTCCGCGGACCATGAAGGAGAGGACCTCGCGCTCTCGGTCGGTCAGCAGCTCGTCGATCGCGGCGGGCGCGGGGCCCCCTCGCAGCTCGGGCTCCGCGCGACGGCTGCGGTCGACGGCATCCTGAGCGAGCTCGATGTCGCCGTCGTCGATCGCGGCGGTGATCGACTCGACGAGCGCGAACGTCTCGCGCACGCGGTGGCGCTGGGCGGCCAGGCGCTCGTGCAGCTCGACCCGTTCGTAGATCCGGCCGAAGCCCTCGGCGAAGGCCCACAGCACGTCCCGGTCGACGAGGTCGACGGCGGTCGCATCGGGGTGATGATCGGCGTGCAGGAACCCGACGACGCGGCCCGCGGGCGTGATCGGGGCTACGACGTACGAGGTGCCCTGTGACTCCTTGAGCATCGGCCCGTAGCCACTGGGGCCGGTGGCGTCGGCCACGATCCGCGGCCGCCCGTCGCGGATGACCGCGGCCTCGATCGGCGCGTCGGCGAGGTCGATCGTGATGCCGCGGATGTGTCGGACGAACTCCGTTTCTGCCTCCCGGTCGTCGCCGAAGCGCGCCATCCACGGATACCACGTCGACCCCTCGACCCGAGAGAGGACGACGCGGCGCACGCCGCAGCTGTGGACCGCCTCTTCGCAGACCTTGTCGAGCAGGTCGGCCGAGGCGGTGATCCGGCGCAGGCGGGTGAGCCCGGCGTGCACCTTGCCGCGGAGCCCCACGCGGTGGGCGCTCGCGCGCCGGTGCAGGTCGTCGAGCACATCCTGGGTCCGGACGCCGAGACTGAGCAGCACGCGCTCCTCCTGGGCGTCGACGCCGGCCTCGAGGCGCTTGAGGACGGCGTCGGTCACAAGAGGAAGCAGCGAGCGCAGGTCCGCCTCGACCATCTCGCGCGGCACCGGCGGGGCGTCGGGTCCGAGAAGGCGGCGGGCGTCGGCCAGCAGGTCGGCGACGGGACCCGCGACGGGAGCCACCGAGGCGGTCATCGGGATCATCGCTGCTCGACCTCGTCGTCGAGACGCAGGATGTGGAGGTACTTCGCGACGGCCTCAGCCCGGTTGGTCACGTGCAGCTTCCGGAGAATCCGCTTGAGGTGGGACTTCACCGTGCCCTCGGAGACCACGAGCTGGTGGGCGACGACCGCATTCGTCGCGCCGGAGACGAGCAGGTCGATCACCTCCCTTTCGCGCCGGGTGAGCAGCGTGTCGATGCGCGAAGTGCCGGCCCGACGCTGCCCGGCGAGCGCGGGGAGGTCGGCGAGTGGCCCGCGGCGGACGAGCTCGAGCTCTGCCTCGTTGAGCTCGGCGATGCCGGACGCCGCGCCGGTGAACGCCTCGTGCAGGCGCACCCGCTGCTCCTCGAGCCGCTCGATGAGCACCGACCGCTCGAAGAGCAGCCCGAAGTGCTCGGCGAACGTCCACAGGACGTCGCGGTCCTGCGCATCTACCGGGACCGGCTCACCGAACCGATCGGCGTGGAAGAAGCCGATCACCCGCTGGGTGGGGAGGATCGGCGCCGCGACGTAGCTCGTCGAGCGGGAGACCTCGGCGAGCGGCTGGTAGGTCCGCGCGTCGGTGGCCACGTCGGTCACGAGGCCGGGGACGCGGCGCCGGACGAGGTCAGTCTCCAGGAGCAGGTGGTCGAGCGGGATCTGCACCGCCTCGATGTAGTCGCGGAAGGCGTCGATCTCGTCGTCGACCCCGTCTCTCACCTCGACGGCGACGGGATCCCATAGCGAGCCGCGGACCCGCGAGATCATCGCGCGCGTGAAGCCGCAGGCGTTGCAGAGCTCACGCGGCGCGGCGACGATGAGGGCCTCCGGCGTCTCGCACCCGCGGAGGATCTGCATGGCATCGTGGACACGGGCGAGGCCGTCCAGCTCGCGGGCGCGCAGCGCGTCGTTCTGGCCCCGCATCGCGGTGTCGGCGTCAGCAAGCGCGCGAAGCTGAGCCACCGCGTCCGGCCCGGGCTCCCGGAGGGCGGCTCGGAGCTCGGCGCGGTCGACTTCGATGGGGGTCTGACGCTTCACCGGCACTGACACGGTGTCAAGCGTAGGGGTCCGGACGCGAACGCACGCGCCCGGAGCACGGCGGTGGTCGCCCGGAGCGGGAGCGGGATCCTCCTCGGCGAGGCAGACCGGTAGCCCGGTGTGGGGCCGAGGCCAGGAGAGAGAACTGGCCCGGCCCGCACCGTGGGTCCTGACGCTGCGGCGTCCGGGTCGAGCGGCCACTCGCAGCAATGGTCATCCTGCCGATCCGCGAGCCGCTTGTGGAGGGGGTCGAACCCCTCCGGGACAGGTGCTTCCCCCGCTGGTGAGAGACGGACGGTCGAAGGCTGGCCTGGCAGACTCGACGCGATGGCCCGAAACCGTGAGCGAGGCAGGTCAGCGGCGGAGCGTGAGCTCGCCGAGGAGGACGCGGAGCGGCTGCGGCGTGAGGCGCGCGGCTGGTTCATCCGCGTGGTGATCGCTCTGCTGTTCGCCGCCCTCGGCTCGTTGGTCAGCGTCGGGCTGGCCGTGCTCATCGTGTTCATCGCCCTCGGCTGCGTGGTCAAGGGCGTGGCGCTGTCCGTCGAGACCCAGCAGCGCCTCGAGACCATGGACGGCTGACTCCCGCTCAGAGCCCGGCAGCCTCGTGCATGTCGTGCGTGAGGGTCACGGCTTCGTCGCTCATCGAGATCCGCCCGTAGTAGGTCGACATCACGACCTGGATGAGGCTCCCGTCGACGGGGAAGCCGCACTCGTCGCTGAGCTCGTCGAAGTCCAGGCGCAGGCGCCCGCGGGCGCGGACCTCAGCGAAGGATGCACTCTCGTAGATTTCCACGCCCTCGTGGTCGCAGAGCGCGTCGACGATCGCGTCGCCTTCGACACTGCGGGCGATCGTGATGCCGACGTGGTCGAAGACCTCCGTCGACGCCTCGGTGTCGGTCGGCTCGCTCATGCCGTCGCTCCGGCGGGGGCGTCGACGAGCCCGGCCTCGGCAAGCACGGCCTCCTGATCGGTGCGGACCCGGTCGCGCGCGGTGGTGAAGTCCACGCCGCCACCGGCGAAGATCGGCTCCAGCGCGTCGAGGGCCGCGAGCGCCTCCGGCTCCCAGTCCTCGCGCCACACATGCAGGAGCTCCCGGTTCGCGTCCCCGTGGGCGGCGTCGGTGAGCACAAAGCGTCCGAACGCGGTCGTGAGGTCCTGCCACCAGCGGCCCTCGCGCTGCGCGTTGCGCGCGACGACCGGGGTGATCGGGTCGCCGGCGGCCAGGGCACCGCGCATGAGCAGCTCACGGCGGACGGCGCCGCCGAGGAGCGGTTCGACGATCAGCCCGGTCACCACGAGCAGCTCGCCCCAGTCGGTGATGGTGCCCAGCCGCTCGATCAGCGCCCGAGTAGGTTGCCAGGCGGGCTCGGTGCGCCAGCGGTCCTTCGCCGCCTCGATGGTGATGTCACCGAAGTCGGCGTCGAGGTCCATCCCCTCGATCACGAGTGCCTGGGCCTGGCGCTGCTTCATCGCCGCGTAGAGCACGATCGCGTGGGTGAGCACGTCGGAGAGCGCGGCGCGCGACCGCCGGGTGGTGATCGACCAGATGCCGTGCTCGAGGAACGCGGGGATCTGCCCGTCGCGGCGCAGGAACTCGATCCACGACGGGTCGATGCCGGCCAGCAGCCCGTCGGCACGGGCGCCCTGGGTGGCGGCCTCGATCTCGCGCTCGCACTGCGCGCCCTGCTGGTAGTAGGGGCGCTCCCAGAGCTCGGCGGGATCCCGGAACGCGTGCCAGCCGAGCACGTCGAGCGCCGTCGAGTCGTCGTCCCAGGTACCGCGCCCGTCGGGGTACGAGACGAAGTAGCCGTTGTGCAGGAAGCGGTGGACCGACGGCTGCGTGTCGAGGGTGATGTCCTCGTACACCGTCGCCTTGCGCCCCTTGGGCACGACCCACTGGAACTGCCGCTCGGGGAGCTCCTCGCGCCGCTCGCGCCGTCCTCCGCCGCGCTCCTGGCGCGCCATCAGAGTGCCACCCAGTTCTTGCCGCCGGCCGCTGCGGCGGCCATCGAGGTGAGTGGGTTGGCGACCCGGTCGTCGTGGTCCACGCGGATCGGCTTGAAGCCGTTGCCATCGGCCTGAACGGCGCCGTGGAGGTCGGACGGGTCGTGCCAGGAGCCCGAGGGCAGCCCCATCGCCTCGGCGCTGACGATGTTCGGCGAGGTGACCGTGAAGTCGCAGGCGCGGATGTGGTCGATCGTCCACATGCCCTCCTGCTTCAGGTGCGGCTGGCCGACCAGGGTCTTGCCGTCGGAGCGGATGAGCTTGGACTCGATGATCAGCTCGGAGAGCGCCTTGCCGTGGTGGCGGTCGAAGTAGTTGCGGTCGCCGGTGTAGCGGCCCGGGTTCGACTCGTCGATCCAGCGGCACTCGGGCGAGCAGTAGAAGCGGGTGCGCTCGACGCCGTGGCGGTCCTCACAGACCCGGTGGCACATGTCGTGGTCGATGACGCAGGCGAGCATGCAGCTCCAGCACATCGGCGGCGCGCCCTCGAGCAGCCCGGCGAGCAGTAGCGCGCCCTCGGCCGGGTCGGCCAGTGCCGCGTAGGCCTCCCAGGTGGCGCCGTACTCGTCGTACCAGCCGGGCGTGGTCTTCTCCAGCCATTCGAAGTCCTTCTCGGTCAGCGGGTCGAAGCGCCAGAAGTTCAGCGGCCACATCGCGAAGGCCAGCGGTGCGGTCTTGTGGACCAGCCCGTCGACCAGGCGCTCGCGGGCGCGGTCGAAGAGCGTGGGCGGGATGTCGACGCCGAGCTTGCCGAGCTGCTCGACGTAGGAGCGGTACCAGTCGTCGCGGATCCAGCGGTCCCACTTGTTCAGGTAGCTCTCCTCGTCGGAGCGGTCGGTGGAGAAGTACTCCATGATCGCGCCGACGAACGGATCGACCCAGGCGTGCACCGACCACCAGGCCTGCTGGAGGTCGTTCTCGATCAGCGGGACGTTCTCGTCGCGCTGGAGCATCGTCAGCATCGTCGCGTAGCCGTTGGAGATGTGGCGGGCCTCGTCGGACTGCACCGAGGAGTAGGTCGTGGCCTGGATGAAGTCGCCGTTGCGCGCGCCGACGTCGGGCAGTGCGACGAACGCGATGTTCGTGAAGGCCGTCTCGATGACGCTCATCATCGTGATGCCGGCCGCGATCGGGTCGCCGGTGAAGGCGTGGCTGAACATGTTCACCCCCGCCCGGGTGATCAGGTTGTTGGACATGAACTCCTGGCCGTTGTGCCAGCCCGCGGGGTCCGGCGTGTTCTTCGTGTACCAGCGGGCGAGGCCCATCTGCAGGCCGATGTGGCGCACCTCGTCGACGAACTGCACGTGGTAGCCGTTGAGCAGCTCCTCGTTGGGCACGACGTCCATGACGACCGACATGCAGCGCCCGGCCGCCCCCTCGGCGAAGACGAGGATGAGGATGAGCGGCTTCATGACCTCGAGCCACCGCTCGTCGGCCTTAGTCGGCATGTCCGCGCGAAGCGCGGCGTCGAAGCCGCCGTAGAGGCGGTCGTCCTTCTCGAGCTGCATCGGCAGGTACTCCCGCATGATCTGCTTCATGGGGTCCTTGGCCGAGTCGGGGAACACGTAGCGCGTGTCGTAGATCGGCACGGGCTCGTGGTAGTCGCGGTCCCACCCGAGCTGCGCGATGCGCTCATGGGTGCGGGTGACGCTGCGGCGGCGATGGGTGGGGGTGGCCATGAGTCCATCTTCCTCGCCGGCGCAGCGCATGGGCATCCGCGGGGCGGGGGATCTTCGTCCCCCGATCAGCGCGCAGGGCTCGCCTCGGACGCTTCGCGCGGGGTACGTTCGGCCTGTGAGCCCCCGTGTCAGCTTCGAGCCCATCGACGTCGAGATCGACTGCGACGACGACGAGACCGTCCTCGACGCCGCCTTCCGCCAGGGGTGGAATCTCGTGCACGGCTGCCGCGAGGGGCAGTGCACGGCGTGCAAGAGCTTCCTCCTGGAAGGCGAGGTGACCCACGAGCCGTACTCGCCCGACGCGCTCTCCGAGGCCGAGGAGCAGCAGGGCTACACGCTCCTTTGTCGTGCGCTGCCCGATTCCGACCTGACCGTGGAGCTCCAGCACTTCGACGCGGACAACCTGCGCTTGGCCCACCCGATCGTCGACGGCCGCGCCCGCGTCGTCGCGATCGAGCCGCTCACCGAGGAGATCCTGCGGCTGCGGCTGGAGGTCGTCGAGCCGGAGGGCTTCACCTTCGCGCCGGGGCAGTACGTCGACGTCCACCTACCGGGCACCGACGACGAGCGCCGCTCCTACTCGATGGCGAACGTCCCCGGCGACGGCACGCTCGACCTCGTCGTGCGGCGCTACCCGGGCGGGCGCTTCTCCGGGCTGCTCGACCCCGAGACCGACGGCGCCCTGGCCGTCGGCGACGAGCTCGGCTTCACCGGGCCGTACGGCAC
>JACDAP010000435.1 GCA_013695395.1 Solirubrobacterales bacterium | reverse complement strand
GGGTGATTGCTCCGGCGATTTCCGCCACTTCGCCGAACGCGACGTCGCCAACGAGTTTGCCATCGACGCGGTTGATGCCGACGTCGATGACGGTCGCGCCAGGCTTGATCCAGTCGCCCTGCACGAGGTGCGGGACGCCGACGGCGGCGATCAGCACATCGGCGCGGCGGCAGGTGGCGGCGAGGTCGGCGGTGCGCGAGTGACAGACCGTGACCGTCGCGTCGGCGGCCAGCAGCAGCTGGGCCATCGGCTTGCCGAACAGGTTCGAGCGACCGACCACGACGGCCTCCGCGCCCTGGAGCCCGGTGCCCTGCTCGGCGAGCAGCAGCATCACGCCGGTCGGGGTGCAGGGCCGCAGCCCGGGCAGGCCGAGCGCGAGGCGACCCGCCGAGGCCACGGTGAGACCGTCCACGTCCTTGTCGGGGCTGATCGCGTTCGTGAGCTCGACCCCGTCGAGGTGCTCCGGGACGGGCAGCTGGCAGATGATGCCGCTGACCTCCGGATCGGCGTTCAGTTCCTCGATCACCGAGAGCGCCTCCCCACGGGTGGTCTCGGCAGCGAGGCGACGGTCGAAGCCGCGCATCCCGACCTCGGCGCACAGTCGCTGCTTGCCGGCCACGTAGACCTGCGAGCCCGCGTCCTCTCCGATGAGGATGGTGGCGAGGCCCGGCGGGCGGCCGTGGGTGGCGGCGAACGCGGCCACGTCCTCCGTGAGCTGGGCACGGAGGGCTGCGGCGCTGGCCTTGCCGTCGATGATCGCGGCCGTCATCGGGCCGGTGCGTCTGCGTCGCTCATCCCGCGAATGTAGAGCCGTCGACTCGCCTGCGCCCGACCAGCGCCACCAACCCAATATGACCGTGGTACGGTGACCACGGTATGAATCGAGAACACACGATGACCGCCACCCGGTTCAAGGCACGCTGCCTGGCGGTGCTCGACGATGTCGCCGACGGCGCCGGACCGGTGGTTGTGACCAAACACGGCAAGCCCGTGGCGCGGGTGGTCCCGATCGAAGGACCCGCGGAGCTTGCTGGGAGCGTGACGTTCCTGGTCGACGACGAGACGCTGGTCAAAGAGGCGAGCGAGGCCTGGAACGCGGAGCGGTGATCGTCCTCGACACGCACGCCTGGCTCTGGCTGGTGGGCGACCCGGGGCGGCTCTCCGCCGCCGCCACGGACGCCATCCGCGACGCCGATCGACTGCTCGTGAGCACGATCAGCGCCTGGGAGATCGGGACGCTGGTACGTCGCCGCCGCATCGCCCTCGACCGTCCGGTGCACGTCTGGGTCGGCGACTCCCTCGCCGCGCTCCAACTCACCGCGCTGGCCCCCGACACGCCGACCGCGCTTCTCGCCGCCGGTCTCGAGGACGACCGCTTCCCCGGCGACCCCGGTGACCGACTGATCTACGCGACCGCGGTGCAGTCCGGCGCTCGCCTCCTCACGCGGGATGAGCGACTGCGGTCCTTCGACGCCGAGCGCACCGTCTGGTAGCGCGGGAGGCGGGCCTCAGCGTTTGGTGATCGGGGCGTACTCGGCCATCAGCTTGCGCTCCGAGCCGTCGCCCGCGAAGCGGACCACGACCACGCCGCCGGGCTCGACGGAGATCACGACGCCGTCCCCGAAGGCCGCGTGGACCACGTCGTCGCCCGTCCGGAAGCTCGGGGTGGCGGTGTCCGTCGCAGGGCTCCCCCAGCCGCCGGCCGGCGCGTTCCAGGAGGTCGCCCGCCCCCGGGCGGGTGCGCCCGCGAGGACCCCGGAGCCGGCCCAGGTCGCCGCGCCCGACTCCTCCCGGTCGATCAGGTGCGTCGGGAGCTCCCCGAGGAAGCGGCTCGGCAACCCGTAGTTCGGCGCGCTCCCGAAGACCGAGCGGCGCCGCGCGTGGGTGAGGTAGAGCGCGCGCATCGCCCGAGTGATGCCGACGTACATGAGCCGGCGCTCCTCCTCGAGCGTGCCCTCGTCGATCGAGCGCGAGTGCGGGAAGACGCCCTCCTCGCAGCCGACGATGAAGACGATCGGGTACTCGAGCCCCTTTGCGTTGTGGAGCGTCATCAGCGTGACCAGGCCGTCGTCGTCGCGGCGGGTGTCCGCGTCGGCCACGAGCGCGATGCCCTGCAGGAACACGTCGAGCGTGTCGTTCTGCGGCTCGGCCGCGGCGTCGAACTCGCGCCCGACCTCGATGAGCTCCTCCAGGTTCTCCTTGCGCCCCTGCGCCTCGATCGTCCGCTCGGCCTCGAGCCAGTCGAGGTAGCCGGACTCGGTGAGCACCGCCTCGAGCAGGTCACCGACCGGGACGCCCTGCTCCATACGGGCGCGCAGGTCGGACATCGTGCCCATGAACCGCTGGAAGGAACGGATCGCCGCGGTGCCGAGGCCGGGAACGCTCGTCGGGTCCGCGGCCGCCTCCCACACCGCGATCCCCATCGTCTCGGCGTGGGAGATCACGCGGGAGAGCGATGTCTGCCCGATCCCGCGCCGCGGCGAGTTGGCGATCCGGGTGAAGGAGACGACGTCCTGCGGGTTCCCGAGCACGGTCAGGTAGGCGACCGCGTCCTTGACCTCCGCCCGCTCGTAGAACTTCGTGCCGCCGACGACCTGGTAGCCGACGTCGCGCCGCACGAGCGTGTCCTCGAGCACCCGGGACTGCGCGTTCGTGCGGTAGAAGCAGGCGATCTCCGCACGGCCGACGCCCTCGTCGACCAGCCGCTCGATCTCCCCGACGACGTAGCGGGCCTCGGCGTGCTCGTCCTCGAGCTCGCGGACCTTGACCGGGTCGCCCTCCCCCAGCTCGGTCCACAGGTCCTTCTCCATCTGGCCCCGGTTGTGGCCGATGATCCCGTTGGCCGCGGAGAGGATCGTCTGCGTCGAGCGGTAGTTCTGCTCGAGCTTGACGACCTTCGCGTCGGGGAACGTCTGCGCGAAGTCGAGGATGTTCGTGACGTCCGCGCCACGAAAGCTGTAGATCGAGTTGTGGGTGCAGATGCCCTCGGCGACGAAGTTGTGCGTGCCTTCGACGTCCAGGTCGTAGACGGGGCGATCAAGCGTTACCCGTTCGACCGCGGTCACGACATCGAAGTCGCCGTTCTCGTCGACCACCACCATGCCGACGAGCACCCGCTCGGCCGTCGTGCAGGGCAGGACGGCACCAGATCGCGCTAACCGCGCTCCCGTCGCCAGGACCCCGGCCGCCCGCTCCGCGAGTGCCACGAGGCCACCGAGATCGCCGCGCCGATCGGTCCTTCCTCCGTGCCCCGTGGGGAGCGACAGCACGTGTCCGGCGTCGCCCGCACCACACAAGGTCAGGTGGATCGTCGCCTCGGACGGGGTGAGCGCGGATGAGCAACCGAACGGTGGACGCTCATCCGCTCTCACCGTCTGGTGGAGGCGGTAGCCGGCGAAGTGCACGTGCTCCGGCGTGGAGACGACCCGTCGACCGCTGGCCAAGGTGATCGCGACGCCCTCGGTGCGGCCGCTTGTGCTGAACGCCCGCTGGACCCGCGCGGGCCGAACATCGCCCGAGCCGTAGTTGGAGAGCACGAGATCGCCGGTGCGAACCTCCTCGATCGGCCTGCACGACCCGTCGGCCATCGTGACCCGCGTGCCCTCGACGAGGCACTGTGCATCGTCGCCGACGACCGCGAGGTTGCGGTGGCCCTCCTCGCCGCCGGCCAGCAGCTCGAGCATCCGGTACTGCGCGTGGTTCGTGTCCTGGTATTCGTCGACGAGCACGTGGCGGAACGTCGCCGCGTAGCGGGCGCGGACCTCGGGGAAGAGCTCGAGGACGTTGACGGTGCGGCCGAGCAGGTCGTCGAAGTCCATCGCGTTCATGCGGTGGGTCTCGCGCTCGTAGAGCTGGAACACGTCGGCGACGGTCGTCTCGAAGTAGTCGCCCGTCAGCTGGCGGTAGGCCTCTGCGTCGCGCAGCTTGTTCTTCGCGTCGGAGATCTGGTGGGCGACCGCGCCGGGGGTGAAGCGCTTCGTGTCCAGGCCCAGGTCGTCGAGGCACTTCTTCACGAGGCGGCGGGAGTCCGCGGAGTCGTAGATCGTGAACTGGCGTGTGTAGCCCAGGCGTGGCGCCTCGGCCCGGAGGATCCGCGCGCAGGCGGCGTGAAAGGTCATCACCCACATGGCCCGCGTGGAGTGGCCGAGCAGGAGCTCGACGCGGTCGCGCATCTCCTGCGCGGCCTTGTTCGTGAAGGTGATCGCGAGGATCTCGCCCGGCTGTGCCCACCCTCCCTGGACGAGGTGGGCGATGCGATGGGTGAGCACGCGAGTCTTGCCCGAGCCGGCTCCCGCGAGGATGAGCAGCGGGCCGTCGTCGTGCACGACCGCCTCGCGCTGGGGCTCGTTGAGGCCCTCGAGAAGGGCGTCCT
>JACDAP010000272.1 GCA_013695395.1 Solirubrobacterales bacterium | reverse complement strand
CTCCGAGGCGGCGTCCGGGAACCTCGCGATCGCGGCGGCGACAAGCTGGTCGCGCGCCCGTGCCTTCCAGGCCACGACGTGCGCGGTGCCGGTCGGGGGCGCGGCGCCGACCGACGCGACGGTGCGCGCACTCTCCCATCCCGACGCCTATCCGATCTCGCTCGTGACCCTGCGGCGCCTCGACGTCGGGCGCGACCGCGGGGTGCTCCCCATCACCCTCGCGTTCTTGCAGTACATGAACGGTCCCCGAGGAACCGCCGCGTTCCGCCAGCGCGGGATGCTCCTCGTCAAGGATGCGTGGCCGGCCGTCTCCGGCCCGCGACCGCAGCCCGCGCCGCAGGAACCGGCGCCGGGCGCACCTGTGCAGCCGTAGACATGACCGTCACGCGGTCCCCGCCGGCGGTGTGGTGGTCGCCGGGGGCTGGCCTCCAGCGCCGGCCTCGGGCCTGCGTCGGCATCGGCGCGGGGCGTCGGCGTGTGATGTTCACCGCGGAGTGCGGCCGAACGCGTGGCGGCGCCCCCCGTGTCGCGCCGAGCACCTTGGCCATGCGCAGGAGGTACTCCGGCCCGAGGCCGTCTGCCCGGCGGCCGGAGCGTGGACCGGGAACGCCTTCCGCTGGAGCCAGTGGCAGTCCCAACATCGGACAGATCAGCACTGCTGCAAAAGTGTTACACAGCTGATGCGTCCACGCATGGGCGTCGCTACCATCCGCCCATGGCGACGATCGATGGGAGGTACCTCGAGGCGGCCGAGCGGGCGTTCTCGGCGCACGGGTACTCGGGGGCGACCATCGAGCGCATCGCCGCCGAGGCCGGCGTCTCTCGCGTGACGCTGCACCGCAACGGCGTGACCAAGGACGGCCTGCTGGCCGAGCTCGTCACCCGGGCCACCGACGACTACCGACGGGCGCTGTGGCCGGCGCTGACCGGAGAGGGGACGGGCGCCGTGCGCCTGGCTCTCGCACTCGAGGCCCTCTGTGGGTCGGCGGAGGAGAACATGGCGCTGCTCGTGGCCTTGCGGGCGCAGTCGGACGGGATCTTCCACCGCAGCGAACCGGAAGCGTTGACGCGGACGGTCTTCACCGAGCCGCTCGAGAAGCTGCTGCGCGAGGGTGCCGCCGACGGGTCGCTGTGCGACACCGACGCGCTCGAGACCGCGACCGTGCTCTTCAACATGGTGGGGTGGACGTACATACACCTGCGCAGCGGGCACGGCTGGCCCCCGGAGCGCGCTCGCGCGTGCACGGTCCACCCGGTGCTCCACGGCTTGGTCACGGCGGGGCGCGCGGCGTCGTGAACGGGATGACCTCAAGTGCTCGCGGTCTCGGCGAGGAAGGCGTCGATGAGGGCGGCGAGCTCTCGCGGGCGGTCTTCCGGGATGAACGCGCCCGAGTCGTGCACGACCTCGAGGCGCCCCTGCGGCAGGCGGCGCGCCAGCTCGTGGCCGTGCCGCAGCGGGAAGAGGCGGTCGTGTTGCGACCAGACCACCAGGGCCGGCTTGTCGAAGGAGCCGATCCGGTCGGCCGCCTCGAGGGTATGCCGCGTGCTGATCGCGCGCACGAGCCGGGCGAAGTCGCGTCGCACCGCGGCATGCTTGCGCAGGGGGCTCGTGTAGGCCTCCATCGCGTCGAGGTCGATCGGTCGCACCGTCAGGGCGCCGAAGGCGAGCGGCAGGCGATGCACGGCACGGAAGCGCAGGCTCTCCCCGACGAGGCGCTGCCCGGCCGCTGTGCGCCCGACGAGCTGGAGGTGACGCAGCAGCAGCGGCAGGAAGTTCTCGAACGCGTCGCACGGCGTCAGCACCAGGCTCCCGAGCCGGGCGGGGTTGTGGACGGCGACCCACTGCGCGATCGCCCCGCCGGAGTCGTTGGCCACGAGCGTCACGTCCTGGAGGTCCAGACGCTCGAAGACCTCCTCGACGAGGCGCGCGAGCACGGGCAGGCTGAGCTCGCCGGTGTCGGTGAGGCCGAGCTCGTGGGCGCCGAGGGGCCAGTCGGGGGTGATGCAGCGGACGTCGCTCTCCATCGCGGGCACCACGTTCCGCCACAGCGCGCTGTTGGCGATGATCCCGTGCAGGAAGACGACCGGGCGGCCGTGCCCGGTCTCGCGGTAGCGAATCGGGCCCATCGACGTCTGCACCTGCTGCTGGGCTCCAAGCGGCCTGAGATCCATCCGGTCCTCCTCGTTCGGGGGCGGTTGCGTCAGCAGCGTACACATATGTTGCATGAATGCAACAGAGGCGTATAGTAGCGACGATGGAACGCATCTCCAGCCTTGACGCCGCGCTGGCGATCGGTGGGCAGATCGCCGTGGGGGAGCTCGTGTCCTCCGCCGTCCCCGGCGGCCGCTCCCCGCTCGCGCTGATCGGCAAGGCGCTCATCGACGCCACGCCCGGCCCGCTCATCGACGTCACCGTCGCCGTGCTCGAGTCCGCGGACAAGCCGGTGCTCCGCGCGTCCCTCGTCGCCAACTGGCTCGCTGCCGCCGCCCTCGCCGCGCCCATCGGCGACGTTCGGTGTGTCGTGCTCGCCGCCGGCGCCCTCGGTGGCGCAGCCTCGCTGCGGCGCCCGGGCGGACCCGTCACCGCAGGGCTCGCCACCAC
>JACDAP010000425.1 GCA_013695395.1 Solirubrobacterales bacterium | reverse complement strand
AGCCCCAGACGCGCGCCGGCGGGTACCCGATGCGCGCATCCTCCGCGATCACGAGCAGATCGGAGCAGAGCGCGAGGTCCGTCCCGCCCGCCACGCAGAAGCCGTGCACCTTGCAGACGACCGGCAGCGAGCACTCGAAGAGCGTCATGAACGCCTTGACGTTGCGGCCCATCATCGCCAGGTCGACCATCGGGTCCCAGGTGCCGGACGGGTCGTGGTTGGCGGCCATCACCATGGGGTCGAGCGGTGACCCGGGCGGGGCATCACCGCCACCGGCCTCGAACCCCTGGGCCTCAGCGGAGTCGACCAGGTCGTAGCCGCCGCAGAACCCCTTGCCGTTCCCGCCCAGCAGGAGCACGTGCACCGCCGGGTCGAGATCGGCGAGCTCGACGCAGGCCTCGAGCTCGGTGACCAGCCGCCGCGTGATCCCATTGCCGCGGGCGGGCCGGTCGAGGGTGATCCGGGCGATCCGGCCGTCGACCGCATAGGTCATGGTCTGCAGGGCGTTCGCGTCCATGCGACCAGCATCCCAGCCCATGAAGAACGTCGTCGTTCAGTGAGCGCGACAGGATCTGGCGCGGGGCGGCATGATGGCGCCCATGCCGCTCCGCTCCACCGTCCTGGCCGCCAGTCTTGGTCTGCTCCTGATCCTCCTGGCCGCGAGTCCGGCCGCCGCCGCGACCTGCACCCCCGGCATCGAGGGCCCGAACGACCCTCTCTACGCCCCGAGCGAGCGCGGGGCGCCCGGCACCTACAACGTGGAGCAGTGGTACATGTACGACTGCATCCCGCAGAGCGCCCCGCTGGCCACCGACCCGCAGGGATCCGCCGGGATGTTCGTCAACCAGGCGTGGAAGAAGTACGGGCGCGGCAGCAAGGAGGTGACCGTCGCCTACATGGAGGGCGGGATCAACTGGCGCATGCCGAACTCGGCCGACCTGCGCCGCAAGGCCTACCTGAACCCGGGCGAGCTGCCCGAACCGCAGGACGCCGGCGGGAGCACGAAGGGCACCGACGACCTCGACGGAGACGGCGCGTTCACCGCCGACGACTTCAAGGACGATCCGCGCGTGGGGCGCCCGTTCCTGCACCCGCAGGCCGGGGGGATCACCCCGGAGGACCTGATCGTCGCCTTCTCCGACGGGAAGGACGACGACGGCAACGGGTACGTCGACGACATCTCCGGCTGGAACTTCCACCGAGACACGAACGATCCGCAGACCGAGCAGAGCATCTACAACCACGCGAACTCCGAGCAACGGGTCCTCGCCGCCGAGACCGACAACGGGAAGTTCGGCGCGGGGATGTGCGGGGAATGCCGGCTGCTCACCGTCAAGCTCGGGGACGAGGCGATCGACCGGCCCGACCGCGTCGCCGAGGGGATCGTCTTCGCCGTCGACTCCGGCGCGAAGGTGCTGGTGCTCGTGGTCGCCGCGCTCGGCCAGTCGCCGTCGATGCAGCAGGCGGTCGACTACGCCCACGACCAGGGCGCCGTGGTCGTCTGGGCCTCGAACGACTTCGAGTCCTCCGACCACACGGAGGGGATGCGCCTGGCCCGCGTCTGGCCCGGCAACGGCGTGGTCTCCCAGCAGACCAACCGGCTGAGCCAGTCGCTGCCGAACGACCTGGCGACCACGACCTTCCGCTCCCGCTCCTCGGTCACCTCCTTCGGAGCGCATTCGCTCTTCTCGGTGGCGAGCTCAGACGGCTCGACCTCTCAGTCGGTCCCGATCACCGGCGGGGTGGCGGCACTCGTGGTCTCCGCGGGCGTCGACGCGGCCGCGAAAGGGGAGATCGCGAGGCCGCTCAGCGCGGACGAGGTCAAGCAGGTCGTGCGCTCCACGGTCTCGCCGATCACCGAGACTCCCTGCGGGGGCTGCTTCCCTGCCGCCGAGGGCGCGGCCTGGAACCTCCAATACGGCTACGGGCGCCCCGACGTGCTCGCCGCCATGACCGCGGTCCACGAGGGGCGGATCCCGCCGACCGCCGACGTCCGCTCGCCCGACTGGTACCGCGAGTACGACCCCACCGTGGACACCGTCGTGCCGGTGGCCGCACAGGTCGGCGCGCGGGGCGGACGCTACCGCTGGGTGATCGAGGCGGCGGCCGGTCCGCAGCCGCGCGACGACGAGTTCCGGCCGATCAGCACCGGGGAGGGAACCGGGCCGAGCACCGTGAAGGGGAGCTTCGACCTCAAGAGCCTGCCGACGGAGTTCTGGAGCGGCGACTACGGCGCCCCGACCCCCGACCGGCTCTCGATCGAGCGCTTCGACGTGACCTTCCGGGTCCGCGTGAGCGACGACGCCGGGCTCGTGGGGGAGGACCGCCGCGTCGTCTACGCCCGGCACGACGCGGAGGAGATCCTCGCGCTGCGCAAGGATCTCGGCGCCTCGGTCGAGGCCTCCCCTTCGCTCGCCGACATCGAGGGCCGCGGGCAGCTCGACGTCGTGGTCGGCACCTCGGAGGGGATCGTGCACGTGCTCCGGCCCGACGGGACCGAGATCCCCGGCTGGCCGCGGCGCACCGGGCGCGCCCGGGGGCTGCTGCGGGCCCGCGAGGGGAACTACCTGAGCTCGACCGGCTGGAGGTCGGGCAAGGTCGACATCCCGCGCGAGCCGATCGCGAGCCCACCCGCGGTCGGCGACCTCGAGGGCGACGGCGGCATGGACATCGTCGTCGCGGGCCTCGACGGCTCGATCTACGTCTGGAACACGAAGGGCCGCCGTCGCCCAGGCTTCCCGATCATCGCCGACCCGAGGTTCCGCGGCCAGGCCGTCCCGGTGCCCGATACGCCGTACGTCCGCGGCCCCTCGACCGGCAACTTCGGCGGCGTCGCGCTGGGGGACCTCGACGGGGACGGGCGCCTGGACATCGTCGCGGGGGGCTGGGACGGGAAGATCCACGCCTGGGACCCGACGGGCAAGCCGCTGCCGGGCTGGCCGGTCTCCACTGAGGTGCCGAAGGCGGCGCAGCGACCGGTCGGGACCTCGATCTACGCGAGGGACTTCAAGGTCGCCTCCACGCCGACCCTGGTCGACATCGACGGGGACAAGCGGCCCGAGGTGGTCGCCGCGCTGACCGACAGCGCCTTCGGCGAGGAGGGCTCACCGGTCTTCGGCTTCGTGATGGCGTACTCCTCGAAGGGAAACCGGCGCAAGGGCGGAGCCCTGATGCCGAACTTCCCCGTCAACCCACCGGCCGTCATCCAGGGTTACGGGACCGCGCAGGACTTCATCACGGAGGGCGTCCAGACCCCGGCGGCCTACGTGGCGCCCGACGGGCGGCCGAAGCTCGTGGCCAACGCCGGCCTCTTCAGCTCGGTGACGATCGACCTGCGCTCGGGGGACATGACAGCGGAGATCCCCGGGACGCTCCCAGCCGAGAGCGCGCAGAACCTCGCGACCCCGCTGATCCACTTCTCCGCCAGCCCGTCGGTCGGCCGGATCGGCGGTGCCCCCGGGGTCTCGGCGGTCCAGGGCGCGTCGGGCATCACGGACGTCGCCACCGGGGTCGCCGTCACGCCCGGACTCGGCGTGCGGGTGCGCTCGGCGCTCTCGAAGTGGAATCCGGCGACCGGCGTCGGCGACGGGGCGTTCACCCAGACGATCCAGGGGCTCGCCTTCCTCTCGGCCCCGTCTATCGCGGACATCTCCGGCGACGGCAAGCCGGACATCCTGCTGCCGACGGACACCGCGGCGATCCACGGGGTCGACGGGGTGACCGGGAGGCCGGTTCCCGGCTGGCCGAAGTGGTCGGGCGGCTGGTCGCTGTGGAGCCCGGCGGTCGGGGACCTCGACGGGGACGGGAAGGTCGAAGTGGTCGCCGGCCTCCGCGAGGGCTATCTGAAGGCGTGGAGCACGAAGGGCCTTGCGAGCGGGAACGACCAGCACTGGCACTGGCACGCCAACGACCGCAACACCGGGCTGCTCGGGCAGGACACCCGACCGCCCGCCGGCGTACGGAACCTGCGGGCCCGGACCCGCGGGAGGAATGTCGAGCTCACGTTCCGCGCGCCTGGCGACGACTGGCTCAACGGGACGGCGAAGGGCTACGAGGTGCTCCGCTCCCGCCGGCCGATCCGCGACGGGCACTGGCGCGGTGTCGTGCGCACACGGGTGGCCGACACCCCGGGCGAGGCGGGAACGTCTGAGCGGCTCGTGGTGCGGGCGCCACGGAAGGGCCGCTTCTACTACACGGTCCGCGCCTTCGACAGGGCCGGGAACATGGGCCGCCTGAAGGTGCGCGGGGGCAAGCGCCCGCGGCTCACCGCAGCGCAGAAGCGCGCCGCGGCGAAGGCGCGCGCGGCGGCGGCAAAGCGGCGCGGGACGGCGAAGCGAAAGCGCTGATCACGGTCGGCGTGTTGCCCGGATGAGGCCATACCTCATTTGGGGAGCACGCCGGCGCAGAACCGGACAGCTCAGGTGCCGGGCGAGACCACCGGCAGCCCCCGCTCACGGGCCGCCTCGAGCAGACGGCGGTCGTAGGCGACGAACGCCGTGAGGTCGTCCTGGATCGAGACGGCGGAGGCGAGGTGGATGGCGTCGAGGCTGCGCAGGGCGGACGGTTCGAGCTCGGCGGCGTCGGCGAGCAGTTCGCGCGTCAGCGGGAGCAGGTCGGTGACGGCGAGTACCGCGCGTGCCTCGGCCAGCGCCCCGGGGTTGACCCGGCGGCAGGCTCGGATGACCTCGGTTCGGAGCAGCTCGCTTCCGGTCAGCGGCTCGCCGCGCCCTTGCACCCACTCGCGCAGGACGAGGCTCTCGTCCTCCAAGTGCGCGAGCTTGAGCAGCGCCGAGCTGTCGAAGAAGATCAGAGCCGCTCCTCGCGCTGCTCGTCGAGCGCCTCCTGCGTGCTCGGCGCACCTGGTGGCTTGGGCCTCGGGTGCGGGAGCACCAGCGGACCTTCTGCGGGAATGAGCCGACCCTCTGCGATCAGTCTCTCTCGCGCCGTGGCCGCCGGCTTGGGCGGGGTGAGCAGCGCGATGAGCGTGCCGCGCTCGGTCACCTCCACCGTCTCACCGGCCTTCACCCGCTCCAGGTACCTGCTCGCGTTCTGCCGGAGCTCGCGGACGCCAATGCGTTCCATCGGTGAAATGTAGCACCCGAGGTGCTACAGGCCCATGGTCTTCCCGAGGATCTCCTTCATGATCTCATCCGTGCCGCCGCCGATCGGGCCGAGGCGCGCGTCGCGCAGCGCCCGCTCCATCGGGTACTCGGCCATGTAGCCGGCGCCGCCGTGGAGCTGAAGGCAGTCGTCGATCACGTCCACGCACATCCGCTGGGTGAAGAGCTTGGCCATCGTCACCTCGCGCATCGCGTCCTGCCCGGCGTGGAAGAGCCGCAGGCAGTGGTAGGTGAGGTCACGCCCAGCCTGAATCTGCACTGCGCACTCGGCGAGCTTGTGGCGGGAGACCTGGTACTTCCCGATCGGGCGGCCGAACGCCTGCCGCTCACCGACGTACTCGAGGGTCTTCTCGAAGGCGGCCTGCGCGCCCTCGACCGAGCCGAGCGCCATCAGCAGCCGCTCCCACTGGAAGTTGGCCATGATCAGCTTGAAGCCGCCGTCGAGCTCCCCGAGCAGGTTCTCCTCGGGGACGAAGACGTCGTCGAAGCTCATGAGCGCGGTGTCGGAGGCGTGCCAGCCGAGCTTCTCGATCTTGGAGGTGTGCACGCCCTCCTGCGGCTCCACGATCAGGAACGAGATGCCGCCGTGCCGGGGGTCGGCGCCGGTGCGCACGGCGGTCACCCAGAAGCCCGCACGGACCCCGTTGGTGATGAACATCTTCGAGCCGTTGACGAGGAAGCCGCCGTCCACCTTTGCCGCGTGGGTCTTGAGGCCCGCGACGTCGGAACCGGCGTCCGGCTCGGTGATCGCCAGCGCGCCGATGCTCTCGCCGCGGATTGCCGGGGCCAGGAAGCGCTCCTTCTGCTCCTCGGTCCCGAACTTGAAGATCGGCGGCGTGGCGATGCCGATGTGCGCGCCGATCCCCGCGGCGAGGCCGCCGGAGCCGCAGCGGGCGAGCTCCTCGACGAGGACCGCGTCGTGGAGGTAGTCGCCGCCCTGGCCGCCGAGCGACTCCGGGTACTTCAGGCCGAGCAGGCCGGCGGCGGCCATCTTCTCGAACACCTCCTGCGGGAACCACCGCTCCTCCTCCCACTGCGTCGCGTAGGGGGCGAGCTCGGCGGCGACGAAGCGACGGCAGGTCTCGCGCAGCTCCTCGTGCTCGGGGGTGAAGGGCGGGACGGGGGCACGCGCGGTGCCGGGCTTGATGACGTCGGCGGTGGCCATCTGTGGATCTTCTCAAGGACGCTGACACCGCGTCTGCCCAAAGGCGTACGGTCGGGCGGACGGCTAGAGAGCCCGCCCAGGGCCACGACCACGAGG
>JACDAP010000412.1 GCA_013695395.1 Solirubrobacterales bacterium | reverse complement strand
GTGCCGGGATGAGCGCGGCGCCGGGGGAGGAGGCCGCCCCCGCGGCCGACACCCCGCCGCCGGTCCCGGAGCAGACCGCCGACCAGGCCAGCGGCCGCTTCGAGCTCGAGGGCCGCAGCCTGCGCGAGCACGCCGCTCGCGGCACGATCATCAACACCGTCTTCCTCGTCGCCCTGTCGACCCTCGGGCTGGCCAAGGGCTTCATCCTGGCCGGGCTCATGACGCCGGACGACTACGGCGTCTGGGGCCTGTTGATCGTCTCGCTGGGGACGATCGGCTGGCTCAAGCAGGTCGGCATCGACGACCGCTACATCCAGCAGGACGACCCCGACCAGGAGCTCGCCTTCCAGCAGGCCTTCACGCTCGAGGCGCTCTTCAACGGGATGCTCGCCGTGCTGCTGCTGATCGCCGTGCCGCTGATGGCGCTCGCCTACGGGGAGAGCCGCATCCTCTGGCCCGGGATCGCGCTCCTCGGTCTGCTGCCTGCGGTCACGCTGCAGGTGCCGATCTGGGTGCTCTACCGGCGCATGCAGTTCCTGCGCCAGCGCCAGCTCCAGGCGATCGACCCGATCGTCTCCTTCGCCGTGGCGATCGCGCTGGCCGCCGGCGGGGCTGGCTACTGGGCCTGGGTGATCGCCGCGCTCGCGGGATCGTGGTCCTCCGCGCTCGTGGCCGTGCGGACGAGCCCCTACCCGTTGCGCTTCCGCTGGTCGCCCGGCGCCGCGCGCGCCTACGCACGCTTCTCCGGCCCGCTGCTCGTCGCGAGCATCGGCGGGATCGTGGTCGCCCAGGGCTCCGTCCTGGCGGGGCAGGCGGCTCTCGGCCTGGCCGGGGTCGGCGCGATCACGCTGGCCACCCAGGTCTCCGCCTACTCCAACCGGGTCGACGACATCATCTCCGAGACCCTCTACCCCGCCGTGTGCGCGGTCGCCGACCGCACCGACGTGCTGCTCGAGAGCTTCGTGAAGAGCAACCGGCTCGCGCTCATGTGGGCGCTGCCCTGCGGCTTCGGGCTCGCGCTCTTCGCCCAGCCGTTGATCGACTACGGGCTCGGGGAGCGCTGGCAGGACGCGGTGCTGCCGCTGCAGGCGCTGGGCGTGGCCACCGCCATCGGGCACCTCGGCTTCAACTGGGGTGGCTACATCAAGGCGACGGGCGTGACGCGACCGCTCGCCGTCCACTCGGTCTGGTGCGCCGCGTTCTTCGCCGTGGCGGGGATCCCGCTGATCCTGCTGGCGGGCTTCGCCGGGTTCTCCGCGTCGATCCTCGGGCTGGTCCTCGCGAGCCTCGTGATCCGCGCCTACTACCTGCGCGGGCTGTTCCCGGGCTTCCGCATGGGCCGCCACGCGCTGCGGGCGATCACCCCGTCGGTGCTGCCGGTGCTGGGAGTGCTCGCGGTCCGCGGGCCCGGTGGCGACTCGCTCGCCGCTGCGGTGATCGAGCTGACCGCCTACGTCGGGCTGACGATCGCCGTCACCGTGGCGACCGAGCGGCCGCTGCTGGCCGAGGTGATGGGCCACCTGCGCTCGCGCCCCAGCGTGGTGCTCCCGGCGGCAGGGCCGAGCGCCCCCTGATCAGCCGCTGAGGATCGCCGTGGCCGCCGCGGCGATCACGAGGAGCGCCGAGAGCCCGTAGAGGCCCTTCGCGGTGCCGTCACTCTCCGGGAAATCGGGCCGCGCCAGGCCGACCGCGGCGAGCAGGACCCCCCAACCGGCGAGGATGCCGCCGCCGACGTAGAAGGCGATCGGCGTGTGCTCGGCCTCTTCGGCGGCGAGGACCAGGAGGGCGGTGACGGACATGGGCCGACCCTACCGCGGGCCGCGACCACCGTGGCGAACGCTCAGGCCCTCGGGCAAGGTCAACTCACCCATCGGAAGAACTCGAGGAGGTTGCCGTCAGCGTCGAGCGCGGCGAACTCGCGCGTCCCGAAGTCCGTCTCGGTGACGCCACCACGCGAGACCGGATGCAGGACGCCGGCCGACGAGAGCTCGCGGTAGAGCCCATCAACGTCCTCCGCCTCGATCCGGCAGCTCGCCGTGCCGGCCAGGAACGATTCCGCGCCCGACCGGACGGGCCGGTCGACCAGGTCCCTTCGACCGGACCAACTGTCGTCGCCGGCCTGCCAGAGATGGAGCTGCGCGTCGTCGCGGCGCGGGACGGCGAACGTCTCCTCGACGTGCAGCGCGGTGAATCCCAGGCGATCACGGAGGTAGGCGGCCGATCTCACCACGTTGCGCGCAGGCAGTGCCGGGATGGTGCGACCGAGGCCAGACATGGCGACGATGCTCTCACGCCCTCCGGGCGGGGCGTGGCTCGCCGAGAAGCTCGGCGAGAGCGATCAGTCGACCGGCGGGGGCGGCGCGCCGTAGCGCGACTCGGTCGCGTCGACCTGGCCGGCGTAGTGCGAGCCCAGGTCGGGGTGGCCGTAAGGTCGCTCGGCGGGGGCGTCGAGCGTCATGAAGCTCAGCTGGGCGATCGGCTTGCCCGGCCACAGGATGATCGGCACCCGCGTGAGGTTCGTGATCTCCAGGGTGAGCGTCCCCTTCCAGCCCGGGTCGACGAAGCCGGCGGTGGCGTGGACGATCAGCCCGAGCCGGCCCAGGGAGCTCTTGCCCTCGATGCGGGCGACGATGTCGGCCGGGAGCTCCACCCACTCCTCGGTCCGGCCGAGGACGAACTCGCCGGGGTGGATGACGAAGGAGTCTCCCTTCGCGACCTCGACGTGCTCGGTCAGGTTGGTCGGCGGATCGGCCAGGTCGATGACCGGTGCCCGGTGGTTGTGGAAGACGCGGAAGGAACTGCCCAGCCGCAGATCGACCGACGCGGGCTGGACGAGCCCTGGATCCCACGGGCGGATCCGCACCCGGTCCTCGTCGACGAGGCGGCGGATGGTGCCGTCGGAGAGCACGGAGGTCATGGCCATGGCCGGGCAGTCTGCCAGCGTTGCGTCGTCGAGGAAGCCTCAGCGCGACGGCGTGCGCGGGCGGGCGGGGAGCGGCCGGCGCTCGCCGCCGCC
>JACDAP010000396.1 GCA_013695395.1 Solirubrobacterales bacterium | reverse complement strand
TCAGCGCGATGCGCTCGTCGACGGTGAACAGCGGTGCCTTCTTGCGCACGGAGAGGTTGACGATGCCCACGACGACCTCGTCGAAGATCGCCGCGGCCCGCGTGATCACGTCGAGGTGACCGTTGGTGATCGGGTCGTAGGACCCGGGGCAGACGGCGATTTTCGGCGGAGAGCTCATGTCGTGTGGATGCGGATCAGGGTGTCGCCGTAGCGGCGCTCGTGCGTGCGGGGCAGGTCGGTCAGCTCCAGGGGGTGGCGACGGTCGGATTCGGTCGCTACCCGGGCGCCGGGCTTCAGAAGCCGGGCGAGGACGGGGCCGAGGTCGCCGCCGAGCCGTGAGGCATCGCGGTACGGAGGGTCGAGGAAGACCAGATCGTATGCCTCGCCCGCCTTCGCCGCCGCTTCCGCAATGTGTCTGGCATCCCCGGTGCGGACCTCGGCGCGCTCCGGGGGCTCCCCCAGGGCGGCGATGTTGGAGGCGAGCACGGTGAGCGCCCACCGGTCGCGCTCGACGAAGACCGCTCGCGCGGCGCCCCGGGAGAGCGCCTCGAGGCCGAGGGCTCCGGATCCGGCGAAGAGGTCGAGGACGACGACGTCCTCGAGCGGCCCGAGCGTCGAGAAGAGCGCCTCACGGACCCGGTCGGAGGTCGGGCGCGTCGTCTCCCCCTTGGGCCCCGCGATGCGGCGCCCGCCGTGGATGCCCGCGACGATCCTCACCCGGCCACCGCCTCGGCCTCGAGCGCGGCCAGGGCGTCGCCGAGCAAGACGTGCTCGGGCCGCTCGAGCTGTGGGTCGGCTCCGAGCAGCTCACCGGCACGGGCATGGGCGCGGGCGAGAACGTCCGCGTCGTCGGGCAGGCGGGCGAAGCGGAAGCGCGCGAGCCCGGACTGCCGTGTGCCGGTGAGCTCCCCCTCGCCTCGCAGCTCGAGGTCGAGCTCGGCCAGCTTGAAGCCGTCCGTGTGCTCGGCCAGCGCCTTCAGCCGCCGGGAGTCCTTCGGCCCGAAGAGCAGGCAGACCGACGCGTGGCCGCCGCGCCCGATCCGGCCCCGGAGCTGGTGGAGCTGCGAGAGGCCGTAGCGGTCGGCGTCCTCGATCAGCATCACCGTCGCGTTGGGGACGTCGATGCCGACCTCGATCACCGTGGTCGCCACGAGCACGTCCGCCTCCCCGGCGGCGAAGCGCTCCATCGTGGCCGCCTTGTCGCGGGAGTGGAGCTGGCCGTGGAGGAGCTCCACGCGGAAGTTCTCGAGCTCCCCGGTGCGCAGGCGCTCGAACTCCGCGGTGGCCGCACGGGCGGCGACAGCCTCGGAGTCGCTCACGAGCGGGCAGACGACGAAGGCCTGGCGCCCTTCCCGGAGCTCCTCCCGGATCCGCTCGTAGGCCCGTGCCCGCTCGCGCTCGCTCTCGGCGACGTGAGTGACGATCGGCTTGCGACCACCGGGCAGCTCCCGCAGCGTGGTGACGTCGAGGGCTCCGAAGGAGGCGAGTCGGAGCGTGCGAGGGATCGGCGTGGCCGTCATGTGGAGCACGTGCGGGACCCGGCCCGCCGGCGCCTTGGCGTCGAGGGCGGCACGCTGGCGGACGCCGAAGCGGTGCTGCTCGTCGACCACGACGACGCCGAGGGAGCGGAAGACGACAGGGTCCTCGATCAGCGCGTGGGTGCCGACGAGCAGGTCGAGCTCCCCACCGGCCAGCCGTGCGAGCAGGTCGCGGCGACGGGTGCCGGTGACCGAGCCGGTGAGCAGCGCGCCGCGGGCCGGCGCCTCGGCCGCCATCAGGCCCTGCTCGCCCAGGCCGGGCAGGAGCGAGGAGAGCGTCGCGAAGTGCTGCTCGGCCAGGACCTCCGTGGGCGCCATGAGCGCCGCCTGGTGGCCGTGTTCGACCGCCCGGAGCATCGCGTGGAGCGCGACGACCGTCTTTCCCGAGCCGACCTCCCCCATGAGCAGCCGCTGCATCGGGCGCTCACGGGCGAGGTCGGCGTCGAGCTCGTCCATCGCGCTCACCTGATCGCCGGTCGCAGCGAAGGGGAGCAGCGCCGCGCGCCAGTGGGCCGTGAGCCGGTGCGGGCCGTCGAGCACCGCGGCCCGCTCGTCGC
>JACDAP010000340.1 GCA_013695395.1 Solirubrobacterales bacterium | reverse complement strand
GGGTGCAGGAGCGTGTCGTAGGCCGTGAGCTGGTGCTCCAGGGCCGCGACCCGGGCGCCACGATCGTCCGCCTCCCCGCCGTAGATCGCGAACGCCTCGACGCCCCACAGCGCCGGCCGGAGCTCGAGCGAGAGGGAGTCGAGCAGGCCGTCGATGCGGGCGCGCTCTGCCGGAGTCGCTCCGCGCAGGTCCGCGCGAGCCGCGCGCTCGGCCAGGTAGCGCAGGGCGACGTTCGACTCCGTGATGACGACTGCCCCGTCGACGAGCGTCGGGATCAGGCCGAACGGGTGCAGATCCGTGTAGCCCTCCGGCCGCGGTGCCCCCTGCTCGAGCTCGATCGCCGTCCACTCGAGGCCCAGCTCGTGCAGGAGCACGCGGACCTTGATCGCGTTGGTCGAGCCGTGGCTGTCGTGGAGCGTGAGCATGGCGGCGAAGTATCCCCCGCCGGGGTCGCGTTCAGCGGTCGACGAGCTCCTCGTAGACCGCCCAGGTCGTCCGCGCGGCGTCCTCCCAGCTGAAGGTGGAAGCGAGAGGGGCGGGGCGCCGCGCCGCCTCAGCGGCGGCCACGAGGCCCGCGAGGTCGTCGACCGGCACGAGGGCCGCCCGGTCGCCCAGCACCTCGCGGAGCGCCGGGACGTCGCAGGCGGCCACCGGGGTCCCGCAGGCGAGCGCCTCGACGGGCGGCAGGCCGAAGCCCTCGTCGTCGGAGGGGAAGACGAGGGCACGGGCTCCGGTGTAGACGGCGGCGAGCTCGTCGTCGTCCAGCCGGCCGGTGAGCAGCACGTCGGGGAGCTCGCGGGCCCAGCGCCCCGCGGGGCCGGCCAGGACGAGCGGGAGCTTCCGCGACTCCCGCGCCAGGGCGGCGACGCGTTTGCGCGGATCGGGATGCTCGAGCCCGCCGACCCAGAGCAGGTAGTCCTCGGGCAGTCCGTAGCGCTCCCGGACGGCGGCGACCTCCACGGCCGCCCGTGGGCGCATGCACGCGGCCGCGGCCTCGCCGATCACCCGGATCCGCTCGGCGGGCACGTCGAGCAGCCACGTGAGGTCCTCCGCCACGGCCCGGGTCGGCACGATCACCCGTTCCGCGCGCTGGACCGCGAGGTAGCGCAGGCGGAAGCGGAGCCCGGTACGTAGATACTCCGAGCGCCGCTTGAGCGGCACGAGGTCGTGGACGGTCACCACCTGGGGGACCCTGGAGCGCAGGCTCGCGCCGTCGATCCACGGGGCGTGGAAGAGCTGCCCGCGGGCGGGGCGGTGGCTCTCCACGATCGTGTGCTCCCCGGCGGTCTCCCGCAGCGCGGCGAGCAGGCAGCGCACGTAGCGGCCGATCCCGCGGGGGTCGGAAGCGGCCCGTGCGTCGAAGGCGACCTTCACGCCCGGGCTCCCCGGTGCGGTGAGCGCGGATGGGCGCCCGAAGGGTGGACGCCGATCCGCCCTCGGCAGAGCGGAGAGGCTGAGCGCGGATCAACGCCCGAACGGTGGACGTGCATCCGCGCTCGGCCGCGCGGGCAGGCTCGTCGGCTCACGGGAGCAGCCCGCGTAGGAGCGGCTCGACGCGGTCGGCGTAGGCGCAAGCCCCGAAGCGCCGCGCGGCCGCCCGCCCGGCGGCGCCCATCGCGGTGCGATCGGCATGCACCCGGGCGACCGCCTCGGCCAGCGCCTCCGGGCGCTCCGGCTCGACCAGGAGGCCCGTGACGCCTTCCTCGACCACCTCGGCCAGGCCGCCGACCCGGGTGGCGACCACCCGCGTGCCGACCGCCATCGCCTCGGAGAGCACCGTCCCGAACGGCTCCTGGTGGGAGGGTGAGACGAGCACGTCGAGGTGGCGCATCAGGCCCGGCGCGTTCTCGACCCAGTCGAGGTGATCGACCTCGGTCGAGGCGCGGACAGCGGCCAGGTAGTCCGGAGCGCTGTCGTACGGGTCGCCGCCGACCAGGACGATGCGGGCACCGGGGAGGCGCTCCCGGATCTCGGGCGCGGCGGCGATGAGGTCGAGGGCGCCCTTGCGCGGCTCGATCCGACCCACGTAGCCGACGACCGGGCGCCCGTCGTCCGGCCAGGGCCGGGGAGCGGGCGGGGGATCGAGGTCGACCGGGCAGTAGACGACCTGGGCGGAGAGCTCACCGAGCCGGTCGGCCACCGCCTGGGAATCGGCGAGCACCAGGTCCGCGTTGGCCCAATGGCGCGGGACGCGGTCGACGATGTCGTGCACGTGCAGGACCGTCCGGGCGCCACGCAGCGCGGGGAGGAGGCGACCGCACACGGTCGAGTTGAGGTAGACGATGTCCCACCGCGCGCCGAGCCGTCGCGCCCGGGGGAACGAGGCGACGGCGCGCGCGCCCTCACGTGCACCCAGGCCGCCCACGTCGAGCCGGTCGTGCTCGACGCCGGGGCGGACCATCGGGCCCTCGCCGGAGGGTGTGCTCTGCCCAAGCGTCCAACCGCGCTCCGCGAGCTCGCCGAAGAGCCGGAGGATCGAGACCTCGGCGCCGCCGGGACTGTCGACGGCGTGGACCGCGAGGACGCTTCCGGGGCCGCTCATGCCCGCTCCGCCGCGAAGAAAGCGCGCACGCTCGCCTCGTCGTGGTCCGGGTCGTTCTTCGTGGAGTGCACGACCCCGAACCCACGGGCCATCAGCCCGGCGGGAGCGGCGGGGAGCCCGACGTGGCGGATCCCGAAGACGCTCGGAAGATCGCGGAGCTCGAGCCCGCAGGCCCGGCTCATCGCCCCGAGCACGATGTCGTCGCCCAGCCGGGCGGCGAGCCAGCGGTCCGGTCGGTCGAGCCAGCCGCGTGCGGAGAGCGCGGAAACGAGCGGCGCGGAGACCGCGCAGCCGGCGGCGACGCAGTGCTCCCCCGGGGCGTAGCCGGCACGGCGGGCCTCAGCGAGCACACCGCGGACGAACGGGTCAGCGGGCCGGACCCAGCCGGGGCGGCGTGGCGGGTGCGCCCACGCCCACACGGATCGCTCGTGACGGCGGACCTCGGCCGACCAGCCGCTGACGTCACGCCGCTCCCCCGTGCAGGTCCGCGAGCAGGAGCCGAGGACGCCGTCGCCCGCGCGCCACGCCTCCTGCACCCGATCGGCGACGGGACCGATCACGAGCGCGTCGGCGTCCAGGCGGAGCACCCACGCGCCGGGGGCGTGACGGTGGAGCCAGCCGAGGCCGGCCAGTGTGCCCGCCACCGTGCCGCCGAGCGTCCCGATCCCGCGACCGCGGCGCGGGTTCTCGAGCACCGCGACACTCGCGGGCCATGCCTCGCGCGGCCGCGCCGCGTCGTCGTCGACGATCAGCGTCTCGCGCAGCAGCGCGGGCTCATGGGCGGCCAGCGCGTCGAGCCCGTCGAGGGCTCGTTCGTGCTCGGCGCGGCCGGGGCCCGCGAGGATGAGGACGGCGGCGGGGACCACGGGTGGACGGAGGGTACGGATTCGTGGCGGCCGGCCGTCCCCGGGTCCGACGGGAAGCCGGCCGGGACACCCCACTCGCGCGATGATGCAGCCGTGCGGGTGCTCCTGGACACGACCTTCGCCCTCCGCGGGCATTCGGGGACCGGCGTCTACCTCGCGCACCTCGTCCCGGCCCTCGAACGGCTGGGGGTCGAGGTGCTGGAGGCCCGCGACGAGGCACGCAGCTCCCCGGGGGGCGGTCGTGCCCGCTCCGCGAGGAACCTTGCCGCGGAGCTGCGATGGGCCAACGCGGAGCTGCCGCGCCGGGCGCGGGCGCTCGGCGCCGACGTCCTCCATCATCCGCTGCCCGTCGGGACGCTCGCCCTGGGCCCGCCCCAGGTCGTCACCGTCCACGACCTCGCGTTCGTCCACCTCCCGGAGGCCTTCGACCGAGGCTTCCGCAACTACGCACTGCTCGCCCACCGGCTCGCGACTCGCCGCGCAGGCGCCGTGGTCGCCGTCTCCCAGGCCACGGCCGACGATCTCCGGGCGCAGTGGAACGTCCCGTCGGCGCGGATCGTCGTCGCGCGCCACGGCCCGGGCCAGGAGCCCGAGACCCATCGGCCGCGCGCCGAGCGACCTCGCCACTTCCTCTACGTCGGCGACGACGAACCGCGCAAGAACCTCGGGCTGCTCCTCGCCGGGTACGCGCGCTACCGCGTCAGCGCGGAGGAGCCGCTTCCGCTGGTGCTCGCCGGTACGGCCGCGCCCGCGCCCGCGGAAGGGGTCGAACGCGTCGACCGCCCCGACGCCGAACGGCTCGCCGCGCTCTACGCCGAGGCGGCCGCGCTCGTCCACCCGAGCCTCCACGAGGGCTTCGGCCTCACCCCGCTGGAGGCGATGAGCGCGGGCACCCCGGTCCTCGCCGCGCGGAGCTCCGGGGTCGAGGAGGTCTGCGGCGATGCCGCGCTCTACGTGGAGGCCTACGACGCCGGCGGGATCGCGACCCGGCTGGCCGAGCTGGCCGTTGGCGGCGCGCTCCGCCGTGACCTCAGCGAGCGCGGCCGCCGCCGGGCCGCCGAGTTCTCCTGGACTCGCTCCGCGCGGGCGCACCTCGACGCCTATGCTCTCGCCATCGGCGGCGGGGGACGGACATGAGGGTCGCGATCCTCGGTACACGCGGAATCCCAGCCTCCTACTCGGGGTTCGAGACTGCGGCCGAGCAGCTCGCCAGCCGGCTGACCGACCGCGGGCACGAGGTCGTCGTCTACTGCCGCCCGCACGTCGTCGACCGACGACTGAAGGAGTGGAAGGGCGCCCGCCTGGTCCACCTGCCGACGGTGCGCAACAAGTACCTCGACACCTTCACCCATACGTTCCTGAGCGCGATCCACGCCGCCCGGACCGTGAAGCCCGACGTCGCGCTCTTCTTCATCGCGGGCAACTCGCCGATGTGCCTGATCACCCGGCGCGCCGGGATCCCGACGGTGATCAACGTCGACGGCCTCGACTCCGACCGCTCGAAGTGGCCTGGGATCGCCAAGACCTACCTGCGCTTCGCCGAGCGACACGCACCCGACTGGGCCGACACCGCGCTCACCGACTCGCACGCGGTCGCCGAGATCTTCGAGCAGCGCTACCGCAAGCGGATCGGAGTCGTGCCCTACGGCGTGGAGGAGCCCGAGTACGACGCCGCGCTCCCGGAAAGCACCCCCACGCTCGATCGACTCGGGCTGAAGCCGCGGGAGTACGTGCTCTTCGTCGGGCGTCTCGAGCCGGAGAACAATCCACACGTCCTGGTCGACGCCTGGGCCCGGATCCCCGCCGAGACGACCCGCGGGATGAAGCTCGTGGTCGTCGGGGGTGCCCCGTACGCCGACGAGTACATCCGGCAGGTGCGCCGCAAGGGTGATCCGCGGGTGCTCTTCCCCGGCTACGTGTTCGGGCGCGGCTACTGGGAGCTGCAGCGTCACGCCTACGCCTTCTGCGCGCCGACGGAGGTCGGCGGTACCCACCCGGTGATCCTCGAGGCGCTGGCCGCCGGCAACTGCGTGATCGTCAACGACCACGCGCCGAACGTCGAGACCGTCGGCGACGCGGGGCTCACGTTCTCCGGCGGCGACGGCGTCCGTTCGCTCACCGCCCAGCTCGAGCGGGTCCTCGGTGACCCGGCGCTCGTCGAGCAGTACCGCGAGCGGGCCCGCGAACGCGCGCGCCGCTACTCGTGGGAGGCCGTGACCGACCAGTACGAGCAGCTGCTCCTCCGCGCGCGGGACGCCTCCAAGCCCGGCCCGCTCCCACCCGAGCTCGTCGACCGGCCCGGACGGCCCGCCACGCTCACCTGAGCGAGCCGGCGCTCCTCAGCGCCGCGTGGAGCGCTTCTTCGCCGGCAGCAGCCGGAACGAGACCGAGCGCGAGGTGATCGTCTCGCCGCCGTCGCGCCACACCAGGCGGACAGCACCCGACCTGCGCGGCTTGATCTTCGTGTCGACGTAGGCACGGCCGCGACTCGCCGCCACGGTCTTCACGCGCTTGTACTTGCCCCTGCGGCTGCGCACGTGGATCTCCACGCGGGTCCGCTTGTTGTTGACGGCCGGGCGCACCATGCCCCAGACGCGCATCCGGCTCCCCTTGCGGGGCTTGCGCTGCGGCACGAAGATCGGCATCCGGTAGGCGAGGATCGCCCCCTTCTTCGGGGTGCCGTCGGAGGTCGCGAGGCCACTCTGGAAGGTGGCGCCGAACGCCGCGATGGGGTTGCTCGCGGCAGGGTCGGGAACGTCGTCGTTGTAGAGGAACTGGGAGAGCGTCCGCACGCGCCGGTTGCGGTAGGTGATGAACTCCGCCTCGTTGAGGTAGGCCGCCTGCTTGGCCAGGGACACCCCGATCGGGTCGGGCGGGTCGGTCTGGTAGCCGTACTCGGTCAGGTAGAGCGGCAGGTCACGCTGCCCGCCCGGGATCGGGGCGCCGTAGCGCTGGTAGACGCGGCGCAGCAGGCTCGAGAGCTCGTTCAGGTTGCCGGTGGTGAAGTCGTCCTCACCCGGCTCCTGGGTCGGCTTGAAGGTCAGCTCGTAGGGGTGGTGCGCGTACCCGGTGGCCTTGAACAGCGCGGGGTGCTGGGCGGCGAAGGCCGCGGCCTGGTTGCTCACCGGGCAGCCGCGGAGCTCCGCGCTCGTGCCCTTGAGGAACTGGAGGTTGTCGTCCAGGCAGTAGAGCTGGCGGATGAAGCGCCCCGGCTTGAGCGCGCGGGTCGGGCCCTTCGCGCTCTTCTGGCCCTTCGGAGCGGTCTCGCCGATCAGCACGGTGTCCTTCGTGTGGCCGCTGGCGATCAGGCCCGAGTACATCCCGTCGACGAGGGTCCGGTAGATCCGGGGCGCGGTCTCCACGAACGCGCCGCCCTTGCGGGGGTCCGGCAGCCACTGCGGCGTGAGCCACCCCGGCTGATTGGGCTCGTTCCAGACCGTCCAGTAGTCGACCCGGGGCAGCCCCGGGCCACCCTTGGCGGGGACGTACCCGCCGGAGTAGCGCTTGCCGACCGCGGCCGCGAAGGCGCCGAACTCCGCCGGGTTCGGGTTGAAGTTCTTGTCGAGGTCGGGCCGATCGGGGAGCGAGTCGGTCGCCCAGAACGGGGCCGGGGACGTGAGGTTGAAGTTCAGCCGCAGCCCGCGCTCGGTCGCCAGCCGGACGATCGTGTCGTAGCGGTCCCAGGCGTCCGGCGGGTAGGCGCCGGGGTTCGCGGCGTCGAAGTCCGCGGGTCTGGTCTGCGCGGTCGGCGTCGGCGCGACGGTGCCCCAGAAGACCGAGATCCGCAGCCGGTCGACGCCCAGCGCCTTGAGCCGGTCCATCGTCTTGGCGACCTGCTCCGGTGGCGAGAAGACGAGCAGGTTGTCGTCCTGGAACGTCGACTCCTGGGTGCGCGAGGCGCCGGCGCTCGCGGGCAGGAGCAGGGCGAGCAGAAGCAGGATCGTGGGGACCAGACGGGCGGGGTGGATCTTCAACAGCCTCCCTAGGGCGTTGGGGTGGCAGGCGCGGAGGGGGTGGCGGCCTGCCGGGTTACGTCGAGGAACAGAGATACCGCATTTGTGTTCTTCGGGTCGAGGTAGAGCGCGGGACGCAGCGCGGCGATCGCGCCCTTCAGGTCGCCCTGCCCGGCGTCGTACTCCGCCAGGCGCAACCAGGTGGTCGGGTTCTCGGGCTGGAGCGCGACGGCCCGCTCGAGCGCTCCCCGGGCCGCATCGGGCCGCTTGGCGGTCGCCTCGATCACGGCCAGGTTGAACAGCGGCTCGACGGTCACCGGGTCGATATCGGTGGCCTTCGTGATGAGATCGCGGGCCTCGTCGATTTCCCCGGACTCGAGCGCGATCAGGGCGGCGTCGGAGGCGTTGGCCGCGCGCAGCGGCTGGTAGGTCGCCCACGCGCAGGCGGCCGTGACGACGAGCAGTGCGGCGGCACCGAGCAGCCGCTGGCGCTCGCCGAGCGCGGCGCGGAAGGCGGGCAGGCGGGTGGGGGC
>JACDAP010000265.1 GCA_013695395.1 Solirubrobacterales bacterium | reverse complement strand
ACCGCACCAGGCGCCAGGCCGCGTCGGCCACGATCGCGGCGGCGCAGACCGCCAGCAGCAGCGTGTGGCTGCCCGCGCCCGGCATGTCCCGCGCGACCGCCACCACCTCGAGGCCGAGCATCGTGAGCACCCGCGGGACCGAGGTCGGGCGCAGCAGCACGACCACCGCCGCGAGGATCACCAGCGCGTGCAGGGAGGGGACCTCGAAGCGGTCCCACCACAGCTGATGCAGGATCAGCGCGACGGCGACGAGCGCGCCGAAGAGGCCGAAGCGCAGCCGCGCGTCGGCCTCCTCCTCCTCGTCAGCGGGCATCCGTCCAGTGTGGCGCTGGTCTCATTCCCGCCGCGCCGGGCGATCGCCACCGCCCCGCCGGGCGACCCCGTGCCGCCGGTCCATTGCTGCTGGTGACATCCGGCGTGGAAACGTGTCGTCACGCCCCCGTTTCACGCCCGCAGTCGCGACGCCCATCTCCCGGCGTGAGAACGTGTCGTCAGACCACCGATGCACGCCCGCTGCGCCCACCGGGAGGATCGGCCGCTACGGACCCCCCGCTCGGTGTCGGCATCGCTCAGGCCCGGCCAGGAGCCTCGAGGTTGCGGTAGATCGCCGCTATGTCACCGCGGGTGAGCCCTCCGTCGAGCCCGTCGGGTTGCTGGGCGCGTCCCCCGCCCCCGAGGGCCCCCGGTCGGGGCTCACTCGCGTGGCGCGTACCGGTGGTGGAGCATCAGCTCGTTGCCGTCCGGGTCGGCGAAGAACGCCATGTGGCAGACGCCCGTGTCGAGCGTCTCTCCGAAGAACGCGACGCCCTTGGCCTCGAGCGCGCTCCGGGTCGCCGCGACGTCGTCGACGCCGAGCGCCCACGGATTCCCCTTCTGGGCCACGAACTCCCGGCCCATCTGCTCGGGCGGCCAGATCGCGAAGCAGGTGCTCCCCGCCCAGCACTCGTAGGTTGCGTCACCGTCTGGCCGCAGCCCGAGGGTGTCGACGTAGAAGGCGCGCGCCCGGTCCACGTCCTGGCTCGGCACGCCGATGAAGTCCGTCTGGGTGATCTCGCTCATGGAGGCCATCGTGCCAGCCCCGCAGGTCAGGATCTGGCCGCAATCACGGGCCATGGCGCGGCCGGCCATCGAGCCGGTGCTCGCGCTGGCGGGGACCGGGCGTCTTCGACCCGAGCTCGTCACCGACCGCGTGCTGCCGTTCTCGGAGGCGCCCGCGGCGCTGCTCGAGCCGCACACCAAGCTCGTCTTCGACCGGAGCCTCGCCTGAGCCCGGCGCACCGGTTCCCCGACACCCGCTCGGACGCAACCCCCTGGCCAGGCTCCGGGCTCAGTGTGCGCCGGCCATCCGCGGCACGAGCCGCTCGAGCCTCCTCGGCATCCACCATGCGTGGCGGCCGAAGAGCTCCATCAGGGCCGGGACGAGCAGGCAGCGGATGATCACCGCGTCGATCAGGATCGCGCTGGCCAGCCCGACTCCGAAGAGCTTGACCAGGCGGTCGTCGGAGAGCGCGAACGCCGCGAAGACCACGATCATGATCGAGGCGGCAGCGGTGATCACCCGCCCGGTGCCGGCCAGCCCGCGGGCCACCGCCGCGGAGGCGTCACCGCTGGCCTGCCACTCCTCGCGCACCCGGGAGAGCAGGAAGATCTCGTAGTCCATGCTCAGGCCGAAGACGATCGCGAAGAGCAGCACGGGCAGGAACCATTCGATCGGTCCGGTGCCCACCCCGAGCAGCCCGGCCCCGACGCCGTGCTGGAAGATCGCGGTGACGACGCCCAGGGCGGCGCCGATGGAGAGCAGGTTCATCGCGGCCGCCTTGACCGGGATGACCACCGAGCGGAACACGATGAGCAGCAGCCCGGCGCTGAGCAGCACGACGATCGCCACGAAGAGCGGCAGCTTGCTGGCCACGACCCGCGTGAAGTCCTCATCAGAGGCCGTGATCCCGCCGACGCCGGTGCTCATCCCGGTGCTCTCTGCGACCCTCGGCAGCGTCTGCTCGCGCAGGCGCCGGAGGGTCGCGGTGGTCGCCGGATCCTGGGGGCGCGTGGTCGGCGTGGCGGTGAACGTCGCGACGGCTCCGTCGGGCGATTCCTGCGACGGGCTCACCGCCGCGATCCCCGGCGTCCGACGCACCGCCTCCCGGACGCT
>JACDAP010000314.1 GCA_013695395.1 Solirubrobacterales bacterium | reverse complement strand
GCGCCACGAGGCGAATACACGCCTCGACGAGGTCGAGCACGACTTCCTGGCCGTCCTCGCCCGCCTCATCGGCAAGGAGCTTCAGGGGGCGCAGGAGCAGCGCACAGCGCAGTTCGGTGAGCTCGCGCGGGCCACCGACCGGTGGGACGCCGACGCCTCCCAGCGCGCCGTCGAGCGCGCCCACGTCGCCTTCGACGAGGCACCGGTGGGCAGCGTGATCACGGGCCGCGACAGGCGCATCCAGCGCGTCAACCGCGCGATGTGCACCATGGTGGGTCGCTCGCCCCACGAGCTCGTCGGGCGCATCTATCTCGAGCTCCTGCATCCGGACGACCGCGGCAAGAGCACCGTCGCGATGGCCGCCCTCCTGGGCGGCGCGGACGGCCCGCACCGCGCCGAGCGGCGCATGGTTCACAGCAGCGGGCGCATCCTCGAGACGCGCGTCGCGGTCTCCGCGATCCACGACGCCGACGGCCAGGTGGAGCAGCTCTTCGCCCAGATCGAGGACCGCACGGAGATCAACCGCAGGACCCGGGAATCGGACGTCGCGCAGTCCGAGATCCTCGCCCGGCTGGCCGCGGCGGGCGAGTTCCGTGACGATGACACCGGGCAGCACACGCGGCGGGTCGGTGCGCTGTCGGCGGCCATCGGCGCCCGCCTCGGCCTCCCCGCCGAGGAGGTCGAGCTCCTCCGGGTCGCCTCGCCGCTGCACGACATCGGCAAGATCGCCATCCCCGACGCCGTGCTCGGCAAGGCGGGTCCCCTGACCCGGGACGAGTTCGAGCTGATGAAGGGCCACACGACGGTCGGCGGGCAGATGCTCGCGGGCAGCTCGTTCGCCGTGCTCGAGACGGCGGCCGAGATCGCGCTCACCCACCACGAGCGGTGGGACGGCACGGGGTACCCGGCGGGGGTGGCGGGCGAGGAGATCCCGATGAGCGGGCGCATCGTCGCGGTGGCCGACGTCTTCGACGCGCTGACACACGCCCGGCCCTACAAGCCTGCCTGGAGCACCTCCGCGGCGCTCCAGGAGATGGCCGGCCAGGGCGGCCGCCACTTCGACCCCGCTGTCCTGCAGGCCTTCCTCGAACTTCAGACCTCAACGAAAGGCACCACATGAGCACCGCAACCCTCTCCGCACCGATCAGCTTGGTCTTCCCCGGCAGCGCCGCGCTCGACTGCCTCGGCGACGGGATCATCGCCACCGACGCCGTCGACCGGCTGATCGTCTACGTCAACGACGCCGCCTGTGAGATCTCCGGCTACGACCGGGAGGAGCTGCTGGGGCAGAGCCCGAAGCTCCTCCAGGGGTCGGACACCGACCCCGCGCTGATCCGGCGCCTGCACGACGACCTCGCGGCCGACGGCGCCTTCAACGGCCAAGGGGTCAACTACCGCAAGGACGGCACCCCGTTCACGATGGAGTGGTCGATCTCGACCCTGCGCGACGAGGACGGGACGCCGGCGTTCTACGTCGCCGTCCAGCGCGACGCCACCCTGCCGGCCCGCCGGCTGCTCGACGCCGAGCGCAAGGCGCACACCGATCCGCTCACCGGGCTGCCCAACCGCACGCACCTCGATCGGGTCATGCAAGGCGGAACCTGGTTCTCCACACACGCTCACTCCGCGCTGGTCGTGGACCTCGACAAGTTCAAGGCCGTCAATGACACGTACGGGCACATGGTCGGCGATGAGGTCCTGCGGCTCTTCGCGCGCCGGCTGGCCAAGTGCCTGCGCAGCGAGGACCTGGTCGCCCGCTGGGGTGGCGAGGAGTTCTGCGTGATCATCTTCGGAGGGCACGAGCAGGCGACCGTGGTCGCGCAGCGGATCGTCGACGCCGTCGCGGCCTCGCCGTTCGCGACCTCGGCAGGAGACCTGGCGGTGACGGCCTCGGTCGGCAGCGCCTCGGTGGACGCGGACCGCACGACCGTCCGGGAGCTCTTGGGTGCGGCGGACCGCGCCGTGTACGAAGCCAAGCGCCTCGGGCGCAACCGCGCCGAGCACGCATGAGTCAGCCGCGCTCGTCCTCCGATGAGCTCAGCGTCCGTCGCATCGCCGCGAGCAGGACGCTCACGTCGGTCGCCGCCTGCGGGCCGCCGTCGAGACGCGTGAGGGCGCGCAGGACGAGGGCGCTGAACCGGTCGGCGAACACCTGGCACTCCTCGAGCCCGGCGACGGTGCGCGCCTGGACGAACATGTCCCTCGTCGCCTCGACGGCATCCCGCGGCCGGCCTGCCTCCGCCGCGCGTGCCACCCGGCGCACCCAGATCCGGAGATCGGAGCGGGCACGGGGCTGAGCGAACCAGCCGGGGGCGCCGTCCACGTAGCAGCGACTTGCGGCGCCGGAGACGAGCCCGTCGCCCTGCTCGAGGAGGGCGCGCGCGAGCACGGGGATCGGGTGCTCCGGGAGCCGGGACCCCCTGAGGCGTGGTGGACCGTTGGCGGACCGGCCGACCCGCCGCAGCTCGGCCTCGGAGACCCGGCGATGGCCGCCGGCCGTGCGCGTGGCCTCCAGGCGCCCCTCCTCGATCCAGCGGCGAACGGTGCTGATCGACACGCCGAGCGACCGTGCTGCGACCCCCGGGCTGACGTCGGGCCCCGCGGCGGGCGTCCGTGCCTGCTCGTCGCCCTCCGCCTCAGGATCAGCGTCCAGGGGTTGGACCGCGTGCTCGAAGGCGTGGAACCCGTCGGGAGCGTCGTCGGCCCCGCGGCGCGGGACGAGCGTCGCCTCGAACGCGAAGCCCGCGCCGTCGGGACGTTGTGAGCGCAAGGTGACCTCGCGGCGCGTCCCCCGGAGGACGTCCGCAAGTGCCGAGCGCGCGAGCTCGCGGTCGGCGATCAGCACCGAACCGCACCAGGTCTGGAGGGGGACGGCGTCCGGCTGGAGGCCGTGGAGTCGCAGCCACGCGGCGTTCGCCTCGAGGCAGGCCCCCTCGGGATCGAAGGTCGCGACGGCGAACGGCGCCACGTCTGCGGCTGCGGTCTCGGCAGGACGGAGCGGCGCGCGCTCAGGCGGCGAGGCGGCGATCACGCCACCGTCCTGCCGCCCGGGCCGTCGGTAGGCCGTGCTCGCTTGCTCCGGTAGAGCTCTGCGTCAGCGCGGGCCATGAGCTCGTCCAGGAGCTCCCCGGGGTGGAGCGCGACCGCGCCGGAGCTGATCGAGCACGTGCCCGCGTCGCGGCCGAGCGCCGTGCCGATCTCCGCGAAGTGCACCGCGGCGGCCTCCAGGGTGGTGTTGCTGAGCACGCACACGAACTCGTCCCCGCCCACGCGGACGACCGGATCGTAGGGGCGTACGTGCTCTCTGAGCACGGCGCCGACGGTGCGCAGGACCGCGTCGCCTGCGGCGTGCCCGTCACGGTCGTTGACGTCCTTGAGCCCGTCGACATCGACGAAGGCCAGCACCAACGGCTCCTCCAGGCGATGGGCGCGGTGGAGCTCGTGCTGCACGGCCGCCAGGCCGTAGGCCCGCGTCGAGGCCCCGGTCAGGTCGTCGACGAACGC
>JACDAP010000305.1 GCA_013695395.1 Solirubrobacterales bacterium | reverse complement strand
GGCCCCCGCCCGGAGCGCGAGCGCGCGGCGCAGCGCCTCTGGGACCGGGCCGCCGAGGGCATCTACCTCTTCCACACCGAGTTCGGGGCCCCGCCCCGCGGAACGGGACCGCTCGAACTCGCCCCCTCCGACCCTCGCGAGCTGCGCGTATGGCGCCGAGCAGTCGAGCGCGTCGCCGAGGCCCGCCGGCAGCTCCCCGGTGAGCTGCCCGCCCTCACAGGCGACCTGGCTGACGGACTGGCCGAGCTCGGCACCCGGGACCGCGACTAGCTCCTGCGCCTCAGCCGCCTTGACGCCCGGGTGCTCGGCACCGGGTTTACGCGGACGGTGCGAGCCGTCATTCTTGGGCACAAACCGGGCACAAACCCTGGCGCAGAACGTCCACGTTCTAGAGGTCACTGACGGACGCCGACCCCTCCACGCGCTCTCGCGCGGCCACAGCCTGCGCCGCGACACCGCCGGCCTACGCGAGGAGAACCACGGCTGGGGGGAACACTCTTTATCATCTACATGATTGTACGTACAAACGTATAGACTGCCGATACGATGCTCCTTACGTCGCCACCCATCACGAAGGCGCTGGCGGCGCAGCTCCGAGACCTCGACAAGCTCCGTAAGCGTCTCGGCGACCGAGCGGGCGCCGCGAGCCCGTGGCTCGGTCAGCTTCGCCGGCAGGTCCGCGCGTCCTCGGCCGAGAGTTCGGTGAGCATCGAGGGCTACCAGGTACCCGAAGGTGAGGTGGTGGGGATCGTGAGCGGGGAGCAGCCGCCGGGCCCCGACGATGAGAACCGCATGGCGCTGGCTTGTTACGCGCGGGCGATGGATCACGTCGGCACGCTGGCGGTGGATCCGCACTTCAACTGGTCGCACCGCGTCGTGCTCGACCTTCACTTCGACGCGTGCTCCTTCCAGCGCGACAAGAGTCCCGGGCTCTACCGCACCGCCCCGATCAGCGTCACCAGCGCGCACGACGGTCCGCCATCGTACGTCGGCCCCGACGGCGACCAGGTCAAACCACTCATGGACGAAGTCGTCGACTGGCTGCAGAACGGCGACCTCGACCAGCACGTCGTCGTTCGGGCCGCCATGGCCCATCTCCACGTCGTCTCCGTGCACCCGTTCCGCGACGGCAACGGCCGCATCTCACGGATCGTGCAGTCCCTCGTCCTCGCGCGCGAGGGTCTGCTCGCGCCGGAGTTCGGCTCGATCGAGGAGTACCTCGGACGGAACACGAGCGCATACTACGAAGCGCTCACGAAGGCTCAGGGTGGCCGCTATCAGCCACAGCGCGACGCGTCGCCCTGGATCCGCTACTGCGTCCGCGCGCACGTCGAGCAGGCCCGAGCACGGATTCGGCAGGTCGCGCAGGCCGGCGCCCGGTGGTCGTTCCTCGAGGACCTCGTCGAGCAACGGGGTTGGCCGGACCGTCTGGTCATCGCACTCGCGCAGAGCCTCTTCCAGGGCACTGATCGCGGCATGTACGCCGAGGAGGCGGACGTGTCCAGCGCGACCGCGAGCGGCGACCTGCGCCGGCTCGCCGACGCCGGACTCATCGTCCAACGCGGCAAGGGACGCAGCACGCGTTACTCGGCGAGTACCCCCCTGCGCGCCGACGTCGGTGAACGCATGCGCGTCGAAGCGCTCGTCGCCGCGGAGTGACGTGAGCCGGGCTGGGGTCTGGCGAAGAGCGGTTCGGTGGTTCGGGTGCGTTCTGTTCGTGCACGACGACGTCGCACCCTGAGCCGGCCTGAGTTCGCCGGAGACCAATGATCTACCGAAACGGGGGAGTTCCGTGGAGCAGGAGTACGCGGACGTTCTGCGCCGAGCGCCGCGGTAGTCGCCGCGACCGCACGTCGGGGACGCGTGCGCAGCGGGCGCGTAGAGCGCGCCGCGCTCAGAGCGTCCCGGTCCAGGCCTGCAGCCGCTCGGCCAGTTCAGGTGCCGCCGGGCCGACTTCGACGACGACGTCGGCGGGGACGTCGGCCTTCTCTGCCGCCGCGACGATCGCGTCGACCGACGGGGCCTCGTAGAGGCAGTACGTGCGACGCCGATCCGCGCTCAGGAAGGAGAACAGCCAGTGCACGCCCTCATCGGCGTTGATCTCGTCGATCAACTCGACGTCCTTGCTCGACAGGTCGAGCTGCTCGGCGAAGTTGCGCTCGATCATGTATACGGGCATCGCTGCCGATCGTACCGCGCCTCCACTCTCGCGACGAGCCGCCGTTCTAGGCGGCGACGAGCCCATGGCGATGCGCGTAGAACGCCGCCTCGGTGCGGTTGGCACAACCGGTCTTGTGCAGGATGCTGCGCATGTGGTTGGCGGCCGTGTGCTCGCTGATCGAAAGCTCGGCGCCGACCTGACGGTTGCTGAGGCCACGCGCGACCAGCCGCAAGATCTGCACCTCCCGTGGTGAGAGGCCGTCCGGCAGCGTCGCGGCCGCCGGCTGCGCGCTGCCGAGTGCCCGGACCCGCCCGGCCAGCGTGGGCATGCCTATGCGGTCGGCCAATCCACCCGCCTCGCGCAGCAGCGTCGCGGCGTGCGACGGGTCGCCGCCGGGGCGCAGGCG
>JACDAP010000297.1 GCA_013695395.1 Solirubrobacterales bacterium | reverse complement strand
TCTCCGGGGTCTCGGGGCTCGGGCACCACGGCTTTCACCAAGGACGGCTGCTGTTCAACGAGCAGGCGGCGCTCGAGCTGCTCATCACCGTGGTGCCGGACGACCGGGTCCGGGGCCTGCTCGCCGGGCTGCGACCGCTGCTGGACGAGACCGCGGGCGTCATGTTCGTCACCGACACGTACGTGAGCCGGCCGGAGTACTTCACATGAGCACGGTGGCCGTCCGACCCCGCGTGGCCATGGTCGGAGACGGGCAGCTCGCGCAGATGACCCAGCAGGCGGCGATCTCGCTCGCGGTGGAGCTCCGGGTGCTCGGCGAGGACCCGGACGCGCCCGCGGTCCGGGCCGGGGCCGAGCACGTCCCGGGTCGCTGCGACGACCCGGCCGCATTGCGCCGGGTGGCCGAGGGCTGCGCGGTGCTGAGCTTCGACCATGAGGGTGCCACGCCCGAGCTGCTGGCCACGCTGGAGGCCGAAGGCGTCCGGCTGGCGCCGGGAGCGCGGGCCAAGGCGCTCGCCCAGGACAAGGTCCTGGCCCGCCGCGAGCTCGACGCGCTCGGGCTGCCCGTCCCGCCCTGGGCGCTCGCGCACTCGACCTCGCAGGTCTCCGCGTTCGGTCTGACGCACGGGTGGCCCCTGGTCGCGAAGCTGCCGCGCGGCGGGTACGACGGGCGCGGGGTGTGGGAGCTTTCCGACGCGGCGGCCGCGGAGGCGCTCCTGGACGCGCACCCCGGAGGCCTGCTGCTCGAGCCCCGCCTCGAGCTCGTCTGCGAGATCGCGGTGCTCATCGCCCGCTCGGCCACCGGGGAGCTCGCCGGCTATCCGGTCGTCGAGACGGTGCAGCGCGACGGCATGTGCCGGGAGATGCGCGTGCCCGCCGCGGTGCCGTCGGCCCGGGCCGACGAGGCCGGAGCGCTCGCACGCGAGCTCGCGGAGCGGATCGGCCTCGTCGGGCTCATGGCCGTCGAGCTCTTCCTCACCCAGGGCGGGCTGCTCGTCAACGAGCTCGCCCTGCGCCCGCACAACTCAGGGCACTGGACGATCGAGGGCTGCGAGACCTCCCAGTTCGAGCAGCACCTGCGGGCGGTTCTCGGCTGGCCGCTCGGAGCCACCGGCCTCTGCGCGCCGGCCGTGGCCTGCGCGAACGTCGTCGGCCCGGAGGACGGCAGCGACCCTCGCGACCGGCTGCCCGCCGCGCTCGCCGTGCCCGGTGCGCACGTCCACCTCTACGGCAAGGCGGCACGGCCGGGCCGCAAGCTCGGGCACGTCACGGTCTGCGGGGAGGACCCGGATCTCGTCCGCGCCTCCGCGCTGCGGGCGGTTGCGCTGCTGCACGGGGAGGAGGCATGAATCGCGCCCGCGTCGGGGTCGTGATGGGCTCGGACTCCGACCTCCCGGTGATGCGCCCGGCCGTGGAGGCCCTGGACGAGCTGGGGGTGGCCTGCGAGGTGCGGGTCGTCTCCGCCCACCGGACGCCGAGGGAGATGCTCGCCTACGGCGAGCAGGCCGCCGAGCGCGGGCTCGAGGTCCTGATCGCCGGCGCCGGCGGGGCCGCGCACCTGCCCGGGATGCTCGCGGCCGTCACCCCGCTGCCGGTCATCGGCGTGCCGGTCTCGCTCAAGAACCTCGACGGCCTCGACTCCCTGCTCTCGGTCGTGCAGATGCCGGGTGGGATCCCCGTCGCGACCGTGGCGATCGACGGCGGTCGCAACGCCGGCCTGCTGGCCGCCCGCATCCTCGGCGTGGCCGATCCGGAGCTGCGCCGGTCCCTGCTGGCCCACGCCGCACAGCTCGCCGAGGCCTCCCGGGCCAAGGACGCCCGCGTCCGCGTCCTCCATCCTTTCGAAGGAGCCTGATGCTCACCGACAAGCGCCTCGTCCTCACGGGCGTCGTGACCCCCGACTCGATCGCCTACGCGGTCGCCGAGCGCGCCCAGCAGCACGGCGCCGAGCTGCTGCTGACGAGCTTCCCCCGGGACCGCCCGCTCGCCGAGGAGGTGGCCGCGCAGCTCCCGCGCGCGGTCGAGATCGTCGACGTGGACATGACCAGTGAGGAGGATCTCCTCGGCCTGGAGGAGCACGTCCGGCGCAGCTGGGGCGCGGTGGACGGTGCGCTGCACGCGGTTGCCTTCGCCCCCCGGGAGGCGCTGAGCGGGGACTTCCTCGCCGCGCGTGCCCCGGGGGTGAACCTGGCCTTCCAGACCAGCGCGTTCTCCTACGCCGCGCTCGGCCGGGTCCTCCGCGACCTCGCCCCGCCGGAGGGCGGGAGCCTCGTCGGCCTCGACTTCGACGCGGCGGGCGCCTGGCCGGTCTACAACTGGATGGGTGTCGTGAAGGCCGCGCTCGAGTCGGCCAACCGCTACCTGGCCCGCGACCTGGGGGAGCGCTCGATCCGCGCGAACCTCGTCGCCGCCGGGCCGCTGCGCACCCGGGCGGCGAACGGGATCCCGGACTTCCAGAAGCTCACGGACCTGTGGGAGGGGCAGGCGCCGCTGAGCTGGAATCCACGCGACCCGGCCCCGGTCGCCGACGCCGTCTGCTTCCTGCTCTCCGACCTCGCCCGCGCGATCACCGGCGAGATCCTCCACGTCGACGGCGGGTACCACGCGATGGCCGGTGCGCTGCGGTGAGGCGCAGGAGCGTCACTCCTCGGCGGCGAGCACCTCGCGCAGCGCGTGCGTGTCCACGTCGTAGACGAAGCCGCGCACCGCGCCCGTGTGCAGCAGGAAGTCCGAGCGGCGCACGCGCAGGAGGGACTGGCGCACGTCGGCGTCGACGTCGGTGAAGGACTCGATCGCGAAGGCGGGGGCGACGCCGGTGGCCTGGCGGAGCTCCTCGCGGAACCCGTCGTCGGTGAGCGTCTGCATGCCACAGTCGGTGTGATGGACGAGCATCACCTCACGGGTGCCGAGGCGACGCTGGGAGATCGCCAGTGAGCGGATCACGTCGTCGGTGATCACCCCGCCGGCGTTCCGCAGGACGTGCGCCTCGCCGTCGCCCAGGCCGAGCGCGGCGAAGACGTCCAGGCGCGAGTCCATGCAGGTGACGATGGCCAGCCGCCGGCTCGGCCGCACGTCCAGGTGGCGGCTCTCGAGCTCGGCGGCGAAGGCCTGGTTGTTGGTGACGAGGTCATCGGTGGCGCCCATCAGGCGCCGCAGGTTATCTCCCGATGCGCTGCAGGAACGGCGCGACGGTCTTCAGGAACGCGTTCTTCCTCGGGTCGGCGCTCAGTGGGTCGATGTGGGCGTAGGTGCGGCTGCGGTCGACGAGGGTCACGTCGCGGCGCCGGACCTTCGAGCGGCGCGCGAGCGCCTGCGCGCCCTTGAGCACGCGCCCCTTCCCGAGGGAGGTCTCGAATGCGTAGATCGGGACCTTCACGTCGCGTCCGCGGGTGGTGCGGACCCCGAGGGTCTTCTGCGCCGCCGTCCGCACGCCGCCGTTGACCACCGAGCTGTCGAGGCTCAGGCGCCGCGGGTGGTACCAGGAGGAGCCGTCCATGCCGACCGGGCCGGAGAACGCGGCAGCCGCGAACCTGATCCCGCCGAGCTCCCCGTCGACCCAGTCGCGCGGGTCCCCGGAGGAGGCCAGGCGGCCGACGTGCTGCTGCACGAGCGCCAGGTTCTTCGGGCCCGTCTGGGTGTCGATCGCGTAGCCGTAGGCCGCCCGGTTGGTCACCGGGAACGGGGCCTTGAGCTCGGCAGGCAGGAGCGGCCAGTCGGCGAGGATCGAGCGCTCGTCGGGGGCCTTCAGCGCGAGGGTGGAGCCGATCGCGTTGAAGACGCCGGCGCTCCAGGGCAGGCCGAGCCCGGTGAGGTCGATGAACGGGCTCCCCTCGGCGAGCTCGGCGAGCGAGGCCTTGGCCGCCTTCACGGTCGGCGCCTTCCGCGAGCTGCTGCCACCGTCGATCAGCACGAGCCCGTCGAGGTCCTTGGCGCCCGCACGGCCCTTGAAGTCCCAGGTCGCGTAGGCGACGGCCATCGAGCCGCCGAGCGAGTGGCCGCCGAGCACGACCTTCCGCTTCCCCTTCCCGGCGGAGCGGATGACGCGCCGGAGATCCTGCATCGCGACGTTCATGCCCCAGCCACGGGCGAACGAGGTCTGCTCGGTGCTCTTCGGCTCGAAGTGCTCGCCCGTGGCGTTCGCGTTCCCGATCCAGCCGAGGTAGTAGTCGAAGAGCTGCTGCGGGGTGTCCTGGCCGCGCTTGACGCGGTCGAGCGCGGACTGGTCCTCGAGGCCGTTCTCGCGCCGCTCGATCGACCAGACCTGCCAGCCCTTCAGCCGCTTGAGGAGCGCGGCGGCCACGGGCTGGAAGTTCGCTGCACCCGCTGAGGTCCCGGGCTCGAGCACGAGCACGTTCCTCGCCTTCGCGGAGCCCTGCTTGAGGACCTTCACCTTGTTCAGGCTGCTCGGCGTTCCGGGGGCCTTGAAGCCGGGGAGGGTGGTGACGGTGTCCTTGGCGCTCGCCGCGGTAGGTGCGACGAGCAGGGTGATGGTGGCCAGTGCGGCGAGGGAGCCGTGACGGCGGGGCAGGGTGGGCATCGCGCAAACGTACGCGTCGGGTGACGCCGGCGTCACCGTTCATTCGTCGAGGGCTCCGCGCTCCCGGTCGTAGGCGGCCCGGGCGACGAACGAGGCGCGCATCTCGTCGGTCAGCTCGGTGAGGAACTCCTCGCGGTAGGTCGCGTCGGTGAGCGTGGCGATCGCGTAGTAGAGCCCCGAGAGGGCCGCGATCGCGAGCGCGACCTGGAAGAGCTCCTGCGTGATCGTGACCCCCGCGAGCGAGAGCACCACGCGCGGCGCCTCGCCGGTCCAGGTCTCGACCAGGGACTCGGGGATGACAAGCAGGCCGAAGGCGACGTAGAAGGCCCCGACCGCGGCGCTCACGACGAGGACCTGCAGCAGCTGGGAGACCATGAGCACGAGCCCGACGTTCACGCGCTCCCGTCGGTCCAGCGGCGTGCCACCGACGCCTTCCCGGACGTCGGTCTCGAGCGCGGCGACCTCCCGCGGGGCCCGGGAGAGCAGGAACGTCACGGCGACGGCGGCGAGGAGGCCGACGCCACCGGCCAGCCGGAGGCCGTCGAGCAGGGCGAACGCCTGCCACATCTCCGTGTTGATGAACAGCACGACGCTGAAGAGCAGCAGCAGCGGGATGGCCCGGATGAGCAGCGTGAGCGCGGCGGCCAGCTGGGAGACGAGGCGGCGCCCCGCCCACAGCACGATGGAGACGAGCCCGTAGTCGAGGGCCGCGTAGAGCAGCCCGAGCAGCGCGGCGTTGCCCGCCGCGGTGACCAGGGCGCTCACCCACTGGCCGTTGAGGGCGAGCGGCAGCAGCGCGGGGACGAGCACGAAGGCCACGAGCTCGGGCGCCTCGACGTCCTCCGGCCGGGCGAGCGCGGGGCGGCCCCGCACGCGGTTGACGAGCATCAGCGTCGCGAGCAGGATGCCCACCGCGGCGAGCACGAGGAACGCGTTGACCGCGAAGGAGAGCTGCAGGTCGACCGCGCCCGAGAGCTCGGCGAGGAAGACGAGCGAGAGCAGCGGCACCGCGCGCGTCCAGATGTCCCGGGCGGCGGTGCGCTCGGCGATGAACGCGGGAAGCCCCGCCCGGCGGAAGCCCTGCTCGTAGGCCGCCAGGTCGCTCACGGCGCGGAAGGCTATCGGCGTCCGACGCACTCCGCTCCACGCTGAGAATGGATCCGAGCCCGCACAGCGGGCGTGGATCCATCCTCACCGGGACGACGGCGCTGAGAATGGATCAGTGCCCGCGCAGCGGGCGTGGATCCATCCTCACCGACTCAGAGGGTGCGGCGGGTCAAGAGGCCTTGGCGACGGGCACGCCCTGGGTGGGCGCGGCACGAGGCGGGTAGGTCCGGGGGATGCGGACGATCGTCGTCGGGGCGGGACACAACGGGCTCGCCTGCGCCTGCTACCTGGCCCGCGCCGGTCACGAGGTGCTCGTGCTCGAGCAGTCCGACAAGCCGGGCGGTGGGTCCCGGACCGACGAGACCGTGCCGGGCTACCGCTTCGACACCCACTCGGTCGCCCACAACATCATCAACATGACGGGGATCCCGCGCGAGCTCGACCTCGCCGGGGCGGGGCTCGAGTACCGGGAGATGGATCCGTTCGCGGTGGCGCTCTTCGCCGACGGCCGCCGCGTGCGCTTCCACCGCTCGATCGAGCGCACCGTCGCCTCGATCGCCGAGCTCGACCGGAGGGAGGCGGAGCGGTACCGGGCCTTCATGGCCGACGCGGTGCCGATCGTCGCCGCGTCGACCGTCGGCCTGCAGGGCGGCGGCCTCGACCGCGCCGCGGTCGGGAAGCTCGTGCGGCGGGCCCCCGAGATCCTGGGTGTCTTCCGGCGGCGCGGCCCGGCGCTGGTCGGCCAGCTACTGGGTTCCTACGAGCGGGTCCTGCGGGCGAACCTCGACTCCGACCTCACCCGCGGCCCGATCGCGGCGTTCGCCGCGCACGCGGGGGCGAGCCCGCTGCAGGCCGGCGGCGCGTTCTTCGCGCTCTGGCAGGCCGCCTACCACCTCTACGGCCAGTGGCACGCGGTCGGCGGCGCCCAGGGGCTGACCGACGCGCTCGTCCACCGGCTCGAGGCGAGTGGCGGGGTGCTCCGCTGCGACGCGACCGTCGCCCGGCTCGAGACGCGGGCGGGGCGGGTGCGTGCCGTCGTGCTGGAGGACGGGGAGCGCCTGGAGGCCGACCGGGTGGTCACCGCCATCCATCCGCACGCCGCTCTGCTCGAGCTGCTCGACCCGCCGCTGGCCGGCGCTCCGGGGCGCGACCTGCGCTCCGCCCACGCGGCCAACTCCGTCCAGGCGCTCCTGCACGTCGCGACCGACCGGCTGCCGCCCTACACCGACGCCCGGCCCGGCGACTGGAACGGGCTGCAGAGCTACGTCGACAGCCTCGACGACCTGCAGCGCTCCTTCGCCGCCGCCGACGCCCGGCGGCTCGGGCCCGACCCTCTGGCCGCCTACGCCTTCACGACGAGCGCGATCGACGACACGCTCGCCCCGTCCGGTCACCACACCGTCTACCTCGCCTGCCCGGCCGCGCCGTTCCGGATCGACGGCGGCTGGGATGCGGCCGCCGAGCGCTTCACCGAGTCGCTGCTGACCCAGGTGGAGGACCGCGCGCCCGGTTTCCGCGATTCGATCATCGGGACCGCGATCCAGACCCCCGAGCACATGGAGCGCCAGCTGCGGTGGCCCGGCGCCCACCCGCTGCACCTCGACGTGACCCCGGACCAGCTGAGCGTGCTGCGCCCGACCGCTGCGCTCTCCTCGCACCGCGTCCCCGGGGTCACCGGCCTGTACGTGAGCGGGGCGGGCACGGCGCCGGTCGGAGGGATCGCGGCCGCACCGGGGCGAGCCGCGGCGCGGGCGCTGCTCCAGGATCTCCGCTGAGCGCTCAGCTGCCGAGCGCGTCGTTGAGCGCCCGGCAGACGAGGACCATGCGCGGCTCGCTCAGCGTCGTGATTCTCCGCCGCAGCGAGTCCCGGGGGAGCGTGTGGAGGTTGTCGAAGCTGACCACGCAGTCGCTCGGCACACCGTCGTCCTCGCGGGTGAGAACGAGCTCGGAGACGAGGTGACGGCGGGTGCGGGTGAGTGCGGCGACCACGACGGCACCGATCCGGTCAGCCACCGGGTCACGGGTGAGGACGAGCACCGGCCGGTCACCGCCGGGAGTGGCCGCGAACCAGATATCACCCCGCTGCATCAGCCCAGTCCGACCAGTCCTCGGCCGGCCCCCAGTCGCTGATCTCGGCGAGCGAGCGCTCCTCCGGGGTAGGCGGTGATTCGCCGATGCGGTCGGCTTCATCAGCCGTCCGCAGGCGCGTGAGGTGCTCCGCGAGCGCGCGCCTGAGGAGCTCGGAGCGGTCGATCCCGAGCGACTGCGCCCACCGCTGCGCCTCCTCGGCCTCGGCTTCGGCGACGCGGAAGCTGACCATCGTCATACGTCGAGCATATTCTGTATGACACCGGAGGCCCGGAGAGGACGAAACGAAGCGCGCAACCTTTACCGGGCCTTGGGGTTCTGTCCCCCTGAAGGGCCGAACCACTCCCCGTTCCGGCGGGAGTGGCCGGGGGACCCACCGCATCGCCGTGATGGCGACGCACGGGGCGAATCGCCTTTGTTCAAGGCGTAGCGCACGTTCCAGCGCGAGCCCGTCAGCTCACCCCGGAGGCCAGGGAGCGAAGGAGTACCGACATCACCATCAAGCACGTCCCTCTGGGGCTCGTGGGCGCGATCGCGCTCGCCGGCCTCGCCACACCATCCGCCGCACAGGCCCGCTTCGGTGACACCTCGCTCAAGCGCGGCGACCAAGGCCGCAACGTCAAGGTCCTCCAACGCTGGATGACCCGTGTCGGCGTCGAGACGCCGGTCGACGGCTCGTTCGGCCCGAAGACCTACCGCTCCGTGCGCAAGTACGAGCGCCAGTTCGACATGCGGGTCGACGGCAAGGTCTCCCGCCGGCAGGCCGACGGCCTGCGCAAGCGTGCCCACGCGGCGACCGAGCCGGTCCCGCGGCCGAAGACCCGCTCGCAGCTGCCTGCGGACAAGCAGCCGCTCGGGCTCACCGACGGCCCTGAGGCAGTTCTCTCCGACGACGGGAAGACGGCGCTCGCGCCCGCGAGCGCTCCCCAGCCGGTCAAGGACGCGATCCAGGCCGCCAACCGCCTGGTCGAGAAGCCGTACATCTACGGTGGCGGCCACGGCCGCGTGGAGGACCGGGGCTACGACTGCTCCGGCACGATCTCCTACGCGCTGATCCACGCGGATCTGTTGAAGGCGCCACTGGCGAGCGGCGGCTTCTACGACTACGGCCAGGCCGGGAAGGGCGAGTGGATCACCGTGTACACGAACCAGGGCCACATGTACGCGATCATCGCCGGGCTGCGCCTGGACACCTCCGGCCCGGGGGAGCGCGGCCCGCGCTGGCGCCCGGTCAAGCGCTCGAGCAAGGGCTTCAAGGTCCGCCACCCCGCCGGGCTCTGACGGAGCGCCGAGAGCGGATGAGCGTCCACCATTCGGCCGTTCATCCGCTCTCAGCGCGGGCGATCGGCTGAGAGCGGATGGACGCCCACCGTTCGGGCGCTGTTCCGCACTCACCGAAGTGCGCGGGGCGTCGGTCAAGGGGTCCCTCGCACATGTCGGGCGGCTGCGCCAGACTGAAGTCATGAGCAGCCGCCCTCGCCCGATCACCGTCCTCGTCGTCGACGACCACCCGGCGGTCCGCGCGGGGGTGAAGGCGTTGATCGACTCCGAACCGGGGATGAACGCCGTGGAGGCCGTCGGCGACGCGTTCGCCGTCGGGCCCGCCGTCCACAAGCTCCGACCCGACGTGGTCGTCCTCGACTACCAGCTGCCCGGGCTCGACGGGCTCTCGCTCTGCCGCCAGCTCCGCCGCGGCCCCGTGCCGCCGCAGGTGCTCGTCTACTCCGCCTTCGCCGGGCGCGACATGGAGGTGCCCGGCTGGATCGCGGGTGCCGGGGCGATCGCCGACAAGAACATCGAGCCGCGCGAGCTCACCCTGCTGATCCGCCGGCTGTCGGCCGGCGAGCGGGTACTGACGCCGCCGGAGGACGAGCTCGTCGAAGCTGCCGTGCACCGCCTCCAGGCGGGCGACGTCCCTGTGCTCCGCGGCCTGGTGGCCGGCACGAGCCCGGCGATGGTCGCGGACGAGCTCGGCCTCGAGCCCGCCGCGCTCGACGAGGCGCTCGACCGGATCCTGGGACGCCTCGTCGTCGCCCGCGACCCGGCCTGAGCGATGGCCGCCGTCCAGGGTGCGGCCTTCCCCGCCGAGGCTGGCGACGCCGAGCGCGGCGCGCGCCCGCGGTGGTCGCTCCTCTGGCTGATCGTCACGGCCAATGCGGCGGTCCTCGCGCTCGCACTCGTCGCCCTGGCCTCCACCCCGTTCACGGTCGACTGGCCGAAGAGCGCGCGCGAGGCCGTCGTGCTCGGGGCGGCGATCGCGGCGACGGTCGTCTCCCAGACCCTCCTCACCCGCCGGATCCTCGGCCCGCTCGGCGCGCTCGGCCGGAGCATGCGGGGCGTCGACCCGCTCCATCCCGGGCAGCGCCTGGAGATCGAGACCCGCTCGGTCGAGGTGGCCACGCTCCTGGCCGCCTTCAACGCGATGCTCGACCGTCTCGAGGAGGAGCGCCGCGAGAGCGCCCGTCGCACGCAGGCCGCCCAGGACGCCGAGCGCCGCTGGCTCTCGCTCGAGCTCCACGACCAGATCGGGCAGGACCTGACCGCACTGCGCCTGCGCATCGACATCGCCTCCCGTGTGGAGGGCGAGGCACAGGCCCAGGCGCTCGAGATCGCGAGCGTCACCGCGCAGGAGTGCCTCGAGCGCGTCCGCGGCCTGGTCCACCGGCTCCGGCCCGCCGCGCTCGAGGAGCTCGGCCTCATCAGCGCGCTCGTCGCGCTCTGCGACCGGGTGGGTGAATCGAGTGGCCTGGAGATCGACCGCCGCTTCGCCAGCGGGGTGCCCAAGCTCACCTCCGACGCGCAGCTCGGCCTCTTCCGTGTGGCGCAGGAGAGCCTCCCGAACGTCGTGCGCCACGCGCAGGCGTCCCGCGCCGCGCTCGACCTGCGCCCGTTCGAGGGCGGCGTGCGGCTCTCGGTCGTCGACGACGGGGTCGGGATCAGCGGGCACGGTGACGGGGACGCCGGCTCCGGCGTGCGCGGCATGCGCGAGCGCGCGCTGCTCCTCGGGGCCGAGCTCCGCGTCCGTTCGCGGGCTCCCCGGGGGACCGAGGTGCTGCTCGACGTCCCGGCCAGCGAGGTGCTCGTGGAGGGTGCCGAGCCGACCCTGCCGGTCGGTCCCGCGATCCCCGCCATCCCCGGTGGCCCGGTGATCGCGGACCCCGGCGCTCTGTGACGCTCGTCACGGTGGGCGCGATGTCGCGGCGAAAGCTGCGACGCTCCGCAACAGCTCGGCACTGCCCGTGTTCCTACACGAGCAGACCGACCTTCGACGTCGTGACGGTGGCGAGGCAGCCCAGACGGGCCGCCCGCGCTCCGGCGTCACCCCCGCCGTTGTGGCCCCCACGGCCCCCGGCGGATGTCCGTAGACGATCCCACCCGTGCGCCCCGGTCAGCCGGCGCCTTCCACATGCCCCGAATGCGTTTCGCCCTCCTGCTCCCGATCCTCGCCGCACTGCTCGTACCCGCCGGCGCGCAGGCCGGGAGCAAGAAGATCCCCATCCGCGTCGGCATCTCCGACCAGAACGTCGAGATGTTCGACAATCCCGCGTACGCGGAGGGCGGCTTCCGCCGGGTCCGCTACTTCATCCCGTGGAACGCGATGTCGAACAAGGAGCAGCGCCTGAAGGCGCGCGCCTACGTCAAGCGCGCCCGCCAGGAGAAGCAGTCGGTCTTCCTGCACCTCTCGACCGACGACTTCCGGATCAAGAAGGGTGAACTGCCCACGCCGCGCGAGTACAAGAGGAACGCGTCTCGGATGGTCCGGTACTTCCGCAAGCTCGGCGTCCGCGACTTCGGCGTCTGGAACGAGGCCAACCATGCCAGCCAGCCGACCTATCGCTCGCCCCGGCGCGCCTCGCAGTACTTCAAGATCATGTACCGCGAGGTCAAGAAGCGCTGCAAGAGCTGCCACGTCGTCGCGCTGGACGTGCTCGACCAGCGTGGGGTCGAGACGTACATGAAGCGCTTCTACAAGGAGCTCTCCTCGACCTGGCGCAAGCGCGCGCGCACCGTCGGCATGCACAACTACGGCGACGTCAACCGCAAGCGCACCAAGTACACGCGGTCGATGATCAGGACGGCCAAGAGGTACAACAAGCGCACGGACTTCTGGCTGACCGAGACCGGCGGGATCGTCAACTTCGGCAAGAGCTTCCCGTACTCCGAGTCGCGCGCCAAGAGCCGCCTCTCGACGATGTTCTCGCTGGCCAACAAGTTCCGGCGCAGCGGCGTCGAGCGGCTGTACATCTACAACTGGAAGGGCGCCGAGCGCGACGCGCGCTTCGACGCGGGCCTCACGAACCCGGACGGCTCGCCCCGCGCCGGCCTCGACTACGTGATCAAGAAGGTCAAGCGCTACCTGAAGTAGCCGCTTCCCAGGAGAACGCGCGCGTTCGATCGGATTGCACGATCGGCGCGCGCGCTCTACCGTGTCGGGGCATATGACACCAGTTCATGTCAACGTCCTGATCGTCGGCGCCGGGCTCTCGGGCATCGGCGCCGCACATCACCTGCAGGAGGCGTTCCCTTCCCGCAGCTACGCGATCCTCGAGGCCCGCGAGGCCATCGGGGGAACGTGGGACCTCTTCCGCTACCCGGGCATCCGCTCGGACTCGGACATGCACACGCTCGGGTACCGCTTCAAGCCGTGGCTGGCCGAGAAGGCGATCGCCGACGCGCCCGCGATCCTCGACTACGTCCGCGAGGCGGCGCGCGAGGGCGGGATCGAGGAGCACATCCGCTTCGGCCACAAGGTCGTGCGCGCGGCGTTCTCAGGTCGCGACGGACGCTGGCAGGTCGAGGTCGAGGTGGCCGGCGAGCGGGTCGTGTTCACCGCCGACTTCCTCTCGATCTGCTCCGGCTACTACCGCTACGACGAGGGCTTCACGCCGGAGTTCCCCGGCCGCGAGCGGTTCGGTGGCGAGTTCATCCACCCGCAGCACTGGCCGGAGGAGCTCGACTACGCGGGCAAGCAGGTCGTCGTGATCGGCAGCGGCGCGACCGCCATGACGCTGGTGCCCGCGATGGCCAAGGAAGCCGGGCACGTCACGATGCTCCAGCGCTCGCCCACCTACGTCTTCTCGCTGCCCGACGTCGATCCGATCGCCAAGGCGCTCGAGAAGTGGCTGCCGGCCAAGGCGGCCTACGCGCTCACGCGCTGGAAGAACATCACCTTCCAGACCCTCAGCTACCAGGCCAGCCGCGCCTTCCCCGGGCCGACGAAGAAGGTCGTCCGCGCGTTCACCAAGCGGCAGCTGCCGGAGGGCTACGACGTCGACACGCACTTCAAGCCCACGTACGACCCGTGGGACCAGCGCTTCTGCCTCGTGCCGAACGCGGACCTGTTCAAGGCGCTCCGTCGCGACACCGCTTCCATCGTCACCGACCACATCGAGACGTTCACCGAGACGGGGATCGAGCTCGTCGGTGGGGACACGCTCGAGGCCGACATCGTCGTCTCCGCGACCGGGCTGAACCTGCTGCTCATGGGCGGGATGGAGCTCGTGGTCGACGGCGAGCCGGTCGAGCTCTCCTCGCGGATGGCCTACAAGGGCATGATGCTCGAGGGGCTGCCGAACTGCATCTTCACGATCGGCTACACGAACGCCTCGTGGACCCTGAAGGCCGACCTGACGAGCGAGTACATGATCCGCGTGCTCCGTCACATGGACCGGACGGGGCAGACGATCTGCGTGCCGGAGAACACCGACTCGAGCGTCGAGACCGTCCCGTTCATGGACTTTCAGGCCAACTACGTGCTGCGTTCACTCGACGCCTTCCCGCAGCAGGGCTCGAAGGCGCCGTGGCGCCTCGCGCAGAACTACGTGCGCGACGCGATCGCCCTGCGGCGCGGGCAGATCGACGACGGTGCGCTGCGCTTCTCGAGCCCGACCGGGGTGGAGGAGAGCGAGCGGGAGCCGGTCGCCGTCTGAGCGTCCGGCTGTCAGAGGCGGGGGACTGCCCCCGACCTCCCCGGGTGCGGTACGACTTCCCCGGAGTGCTCAACGTCCACCGAGCCGACCGCGCCGACGCGCTCGTGGCCGCCCTCGGCGGGCTGCTGGTCGTGGGGCCCGCGGACCCGTTCGCGATCGAGCTCATCGCGGTGCCGACCCGGGGGATGGAGCGCTGGCTCACCCAGTCGCTCTCGGCCCGGCTCGGCGCACGGCCGGGGCGGGGCGACGGCGTGCTGGCGGGCGTCGCGTTTCCCTCGCCGCGGGAGCTGGCC
>JACDAP010000284.1 GCA_013695395.1 Solirubrobacterales bacterium | reverse complement strand
AGGTGCCCAGGACGGCGTAGGCGTGGGTCACCGCGGCGCCGTCGGCGGTCCCGCCGTCCCCGAACGACCAGCTGGAGCTCGCCACGGGGGACCAGACGTCGACCGGGGTGACCCCGAAGGCCAGCGGGGCGCCTGGGGCGCCCGTTGCGGGGACGGACAGGTTGCGCAGCTGCGGGCCCGCGGCGTCGTGGCCCGAGAGGACCACCCGGTCGAAGCCCGCCTCGCGCTGCGTCCAGAGCGCGGCGGCGTTTCCCTCCGCGTCGACCGCGAGACCTTCCTCGACCGTGTTGACGGAGCCCGGCAGCGTCGCCATCGCGGAGAATCCCTGACCCGGCGCGCGGGTGACGTGCCGCAGGAACGCGCCGTCGCTGCCGTTGCCCTGCCACGAGACGTGCGTCGTCCCGTCGGGCGCCGCCTCGACGACCGGCCGCGAGTACAGGTCGTGCGCGACGGGCGACAGCCGGACGGGCGGGGGGAAGGTGTCGCCGGCCGCGTGCGCCGCCCCGAAGGGGTAGAAGGCGCTCTGCTGCACCGCGACGCTCTCGCCCGCCGGGGTGACGGCGACGTCGAGAAGGCTCGCGCCAGACGGGCTGACCGTGAGGTCCTGCGGCGCCCCGAAGGCCGCGGCGCCCGCGGGGCGCTCGATGACCCAAGGCCGGGATTTCGGGACGCTGGGGTTCGGGGTGACGAGCGCGGGGTCGTCCTGCCGGTACCCGACGACCACCTGACCGCCGGCGCCGAGGGCGACGCGCGGGTCGTCGACGGGCATCGGCGCGGTCACCACCGGCGCAGCGGGTTGGAACGTCCCCCCGGCCGGTCGCGCGGCGCCCATCACGGCGTTCCCCTTCTGCCAGACGGCGAAGGCGTTGCCCGCCGGATCGAAGGCGACGTCACCGAAGAAGCCGCCGTCGGCGGCCCCGAGCACGACGGGCGTGCCGAACTCACCCCCCGGGGGCTGGGCTGCGGCCACGAAGCTATAGACGCCCCCCTCGTTGGCGAACCAGGTCGCGAGCGCCGTGCCGTCCTTTGCGACTACGAGTCGGGAGAACCCCGCCGCCGGACCCCCTGCACGGGAGATCTGCGTGGGCTCGGAGAGCGTGCCGTCGGCGCCCCGGACCAGGCGCAGGATGCGGGCCTCGCCGCCCGACACCGCGGCGCTCCAGACGACGATCGCCCGGCCGGCCGGATCGAACCCCACGTCCGGGCGGCTCACGACGCTCCCCGGGCCCAGGAGGAGCGACGCGCCCGTCGGGCCGCCGGCAGGACGGAAGGCCAGGCGGATGCCGTCCCGCAGCCACACCGCGGCGACGTCGCCCCCCGCGGACATCGCCACCTGCGGCGAGTTCGCCGCCACCCCGCTTGGCGAGAGCCCCTCCGGCGCGAGCCACGTCGGACTGGCGGCGAGGGCCGTCGCGGACGTGCAACAGGCGACGACCGCGGCCATCGCGCAGACGCGCAGGAGCATGGGCGCCCCACGCTACTCCCGTCGGGTTGGCGCGTCAACGCCCGCTCAGCCGGCGGTCCCGAGCACCGCGTCGACCCGCCGCAGGCGAAGAAGCAGCGAGCGCTGGCCGGGAATGGGAAAACCGCGCCCCTCCTTTCCCGAGTGAGGCGAAATGTTGGTACGACGCATGACGTCTCGGGTAGACCGCTGGCGCGCGAACGTCTTGAGCCCGCGCGGGTCGACAAGCTGGCCGGCCACTCGGAATCCAAGCTGGCGGACCTCGATCGCGTGAGTAGGGCCATGACGGCGGTAGCGCTCTTGTACTCGATGAACGCTCAAACGACGGCCCCGCAGTGACCAGCGTCTCGCTGTCCGTCGGCATCGGTCTCATCTGTGCGCTGCTATCCGCGCTGGGAACGAATCTCGCCTTCCTGTTCAAGCACAAGGGGGCGGTCGCCGCTCCCGACGTGGACATGCGCCATCCGCTGCGCAGCACGATCGATCTCTTCCGCTCCAAGTGGTGGAGCATCGGCTGGGGCTTGGCGGCGGTCGCGTTCGCGCTGCACGTGGCCGCGCTCACCCTCGCCCCGATCTCAATCGGTCAGGCGGTGCTCGCGGGAGGCCTCGTCTTTCTGGCGGTGCTCGCCGAGCGCTTCTTCGGCTTCGAACTGGGCCGTCGCCAGTGGATCGGGATCGGCCTGGTAGCGGTCTCGCTTGGTCTGCTGACGCTGACCGGCGGAGGCGAAGGAGACGCGCAATCCGAGTACTCCCTGGCGGGGATGATCATCTTCGAGGGCATCGCTGTCTGCCTCGGCCTTCTGCTGGTTCTTTCCCACCTGATCGAGCGCATCCCCGTGCAGCGCGGCGTGCTGCTCGGCATTGCCGCCGGGCTCGGGTTCGGGATCTCAGACGTGGCGATAAAGGCACTCTCCGGAGAACTCGACAGCGGGCCGTCCGGCCTCCTCAGCCCCTGGAGCGTCGTCATCGTCACAGCTGGGGTCTTCTCGTTCTTCGCCTCCGCTCGCAGCCTCCAGATCGGCGACGGGGTCGCGGTGATCGCCGTCACCTCGGTCGCGGCGAACCTGTCCACGATCGTCGCGGGGCTGGCGGTATTCGGAGACCGAATCGGCAACGACGCCCTCCTGATAGGCGTGCGCGTCGTGGCGTTCGCCCTGATCCTCGTAGGGGCAGCGCTGATCCCAGCGCCCGTTCGTGCCGGCGAGGCACTCGGGGACCCAGCCTGAATCCATGGATCTGTGAACCGAACGGACTGATTGGGGCTTGCGGGCGGTCGCCGCGGAGAGCTGCAGATCATCGGCGTGCTGCGAATGGTCGTAACGGCCGACGATTACCTCGTGTTGCTCGCACGCAGCGACCGTCGTCGAGCTGAAGCTTCTGCCGTCGCTGAGTGTTGCGTTGCATTTGAGCATGACCGAGCGCCGGGGTGGACTGCTGACGAGCTCGACGGACACCGCGCGCGGGCCTGTTGAGCCACGGCCGTGACCTGCCGGTCGAGGGCCGCGTGCTGGCCTCGTTCGTTCGCCGATCCGGGGCAGCAGCCGATCGAGAGAAACACAGCCCGAGCCGCCACGGTCAACGGTCCGGAGGCCGAGTCCGCCCCTCCGCTGGACCTGGGGTCAGTGCCGAGCCGCCGCGGCGCGACCTTTCCGCCTGATCGTCACCGGGACACCGGGCACGATCCGCCTCGAAAGCCAGGCGATGCTTCGGTTGGCCAGACGCACGCAGCCGTGGGAGACCGCGGTCCCGAGGGTGCCGCCGATGTTGGCCAAACCGTGCAAGGCGATCTGGCCTGGACCGCCCCGGAACGTCTGGAGCACATCGGAGCGGGCGCTCAGCGCAAGCGCGAACGGTGCGCCCGCGCTCCCCGGACGCATGCGAACACTCTCTTCGACGAAGAACCGCCCCTCGGGTGTCGGGGTCGAAGGCTTACCCACGATCGCGGTGAAGGTCCGCACGAGGCGGCCGTCGCGATACACGAGGACGCGCCGCCTCGCCGTCTCGACGACGAGGCGCCAGCTCGTCGTCGTCAGCTCGGTTCCACGCTGCTTGATCCATCCGCTCCGCCCGTTGGGGCGACCGGGGAGCATGACCCGCAGCCAGTGAACGCCGTCCTTGGTCGTGGCGCGCCCGACGACGGGGAGGACCGTCGGCCCGCCGGTGATCGGCCGCGACGGGCGCACGATCCTCCCGGGCGACCGGCGCGCGGACAGTGTGGGGAACGCCTCGTGGGTCGTGACGATCCTCGCAAGCTCTTGCGTAGGTC
>JACDAP010000283.1 GCA_013695395.1 Solirubrobacterales bacterium | reverse complement strand
GCGCTGCGCGGCCCCACGCGGAGCGCGCCGCCCGGGTCGCGCCAGCCGATCGAGCCGCCGCCCGCACCCACGGTGTGCACGTCGACCATGCCGAGCGCGAGCGGCCGGCCGCCGACCTCTCGCCCGGTGGTCTCCCGCACCCGGCCACCCTCCACGACGCAGACGTCGCAGGAGGTCCCGCCCATGTCGAAGCAGAGAAGATCAGGCTCGCCGCTCGCCTCCGCGATGAGCGCCGCCGCCGCAGCTCCGCCGGCGGGCCCCGAGAGGACGGTGAAGGCCGCGTGGGCAGCCGCGGTCGGGAGGGCGGTGAGCCCGCCCGAGCTCTGCATCACCTCGGGGGCGGGCAGCCCGCGCTCCGCCGCCGCTGAGGCGAGCCGCGCGAGGTAGGCGGCCAGCAGGGGGGAGAGGGCGGCGTCGATCTCGGTCGTCGCGGCGCGTTCGTACTCGCGGAAGGTGCCGACCACCTCGTGGGAGAGCGAGACGTGGACCTCCGGCAGCCGGGTTCGGATCGCCTCGCCCAACGCGCGCTCGTGCTCGGGGTGGCGGTCGGCGTGGAGCAGGCAGACGGCGACCGCGTCAACCCCCAGCGCCGCGATCAGCTCGGCCACGGCCGCCGGGTCGGCGAGGGCCCGCAGGACCTCTCCGTCGGCCGCGATCCGCTCGGGGACGGGGATCCGCCGCTCCGGCGGCACGAGGGGTGGCGGATGGGCGGCCTCGAGCCGGTAGAGGTGGCGGCGCGCTTGTCGGCCGAGCTCGACGAGGTCGACGAACCCCTCGGTCACCGCGAGCGCGGTTCGGGCGCCCTCGCCTTCCAGGAGCGCGTTCGTCGCCACGGTCATGCCGTGCGCGAAGGCGTCGACGTCCTCCGCGGCGCGGCCGGCCTCGGCCAGGACGGCGTCGATCGCCGCGAGGACCCCGGCCGACTGGTCCTCCGGCGTGGTCGGTGCCTTGGCCGTCGTGATCCGGTCGCCGTCGACCAGGACGGCGTCCGTGAAGGTCCCGCCGACATCGACCCCGAGCAGCATCGGGCCGGACGCTAGTACGCGGCGGCGCTACGCGGCGGCGAAGGCCACCTCGGCCTCCTCGGTCTCGGCGAGGTGCTGATGGGAGGGGCAGTAGCCGTTGTGCGGCAGCGGCTCGCGCTGGCAGGCGGTGCCCCGCCGGGTGGTGGCCCGGCACTGCAGGGGGTTGCCGTTGGCGTCGTAGCCGTGGCGCGGCTGCTTGAGCAGCCACTCCTCGGCGGCACGCACGTACGTCTCCACGACGTGCCAGACCTTGGCCTGGACGGTGACCGGGAAGTAGCCGCGGATGTCGCCGAAGAGAGTGCGCGCCGGGCGGGCGAAGTAGTGGCGGTCGGTGGCGAGACGCTCGAGGTTGGCCTCGCAGGCCCGTAGCACCGCCTCGTGGCCGCGGGTCGGGTCGGAGCCCTTCGGCGACTGGATGTCGCGGGCGAGCTCCCGGTAGATGGCCCTGCTGAATTGAAACATGGTGTGTTTAGAGCCCGTAGGGCTCGCTCCTCCTCCGTGACGGATCGACACGCTCTCCCTGCTGAACCCACGACGTAGTGTCGGGATGCGGTGTGAAGGCTGAAACGACGCCAGTGTTGGGTTGGCGTTAAGCGGCGACGCGGAGGCGGAGCGGATGTGCTGCCACCTGCGACGGATGGCGCAGGTGGCCTCGGCGTCAGAGCCAGCGCTCGAGCCGCGGCGGAGCGTCGCCGCGGACGACCGCGTGCATCTGGTCGAGCGCCGGGTCGAGCTCGGGGAAGTCGACCCGCAGGTGCGCCCCCCGGCTCTCCTCGCGGGCGAGTGCGCAGGTGGCGACGAGCTTGGCGAGCGGATGCGGATCCTTCGCGAGCTGCTCGAGGCCGGCTCGGTCACGCTCCACGCCCGCGAGCTCCCACAGCGCCGCGCGGGTCTCGGGCGAGGGCAGGTCGATCGTGCCGGAGGTCGGTCGCGGCGGCAGGGGAGCGGGCTCGGGCTCGTTCAGCCCGGCGAGTGCGGCCCGGCGGCCCATGACGAAGCACTCGCTCAGTGAGTTGGAGGCGAGGCGGTTGGCGCCGTGGAGCCCCGTGCAGGCGGACTCCCCGATCGCGTAGAGGCCGGGGACGGTGGTGCCGCCGTCCAGATCGGCCGCGATCCCGCCCATGACGTAGTGGCAGGCGGGGGCGACCGGCAGCAGCTCGGTGACCGGGTCGATGCCGTGGTCACGGAGTGCGTCGACCACGTTCGGGAAGTGGCGGGGGTCGATGTGGCGCATGTCGAGGCTCACGTGGTCGGTGCCCTGCTCACGGACCTTGCGGAAGATCGCCCGGGCGACCTCGTCACGCGGCGCGAGCTCCTCCACGAAGCGCTCGCCCGCGGCGTCGAGCAGGGTGGCCCCCTCGCCCCGGATCGCTTCGGTGACCAGGAACCCCTCGCGGCCGGGGACACCGATGATCGCGGTCGGGTGGAACTGGACGAACTCGAGATCGGCGAGTGCGGCCCCCGCCGCGTGGGCGAGCATCAGCCCGATCCCGAGCGACCCGGGCGGGTTGGTCGTGCGCGCCCACAGGGCCGCGGCACCGCCGGTGGCGAGGATCGTCGCGCGGGCGCTGATCGCACGCCCGTCCTCACCCACGACGCCGACGCAACGGCCCCCGCTCTCGGTGGTCCACAGGGTCGACGCGCGCGCCCCTTCGAGCACGGTGATGCCCGGCTCCTGGACGACCACGGAGGCAAGCTGGCGCACCACGCGCCGGCCGGTGGCGCTGCCGCCCGCGTGGGCGACCCGGCGCCGGCCGTGGCCCCCCTCCAGCCCGAGGGCCAGCTCGCCGTCCTCGTCCCGGTCGAAGCCGACCCCGAGCGCAACCAGGTCGGCGACCGCCTGGGGCGCCTCGCGAACCAGGACGTTCGCCGCCGTGCGCCGGACGGCGCCGCGTCCGGCCGTCTCGGTGTCTCGGCGGTGGAGCTCCGGCGAGTCGTCAGGGCCGAGGGCGGCGGCGAGGCCGCCCTGGGCCCAG
>JACDAP010000252.1 GCA_013695395.1 Solirubrobacterales bacterium | reverse complement strand
TCATCGACACGCCCGGCCACGCGGACTTCGGCGGCGAGGTCGAGCGCGGGCTGACGATGGTCGACGGCGTGCTCCTGCTCGTCGACGCCTCCGAGGGCCCGCTGCCGCAGACCCGCTTCGTGCTGCGCAAGGCGCTGGCCGCCAAGCTCCAGGTGATCCTCGTGATCAACAAGGTCGACCGGCCGGACGCGCGGATCAAGGAGGTCATCGACGAGGTCTACGACCTGTTCCTCGACCTCGACGCGACCGAGGACCAGATCGAGTTCCCGATCGTCTACACGAACGCCAAGCAGGGCTGGGCCTCGATGGACCTGGACGGCGACGACGCCGTCGAGGGCACCGACCTCAAGCCGCTGCTCGACCTGCTCGTCGAGACCATCCCCGCCCCGAGCTACGACCCCGACCACCCGTTCCAGGCGCTCGTCACGAACCTCGCCGCCTCCCCGTACCTCGGCCGCCTCGCGCTCTGCCGCGTGCGCCACGGGCACCTCAAGAAGGGGCAGCAGGTGGCCTGGTCGCGCCTGGACGGCACCGTCACGAACGCGAAGATCACCGAGCTCTACATCACCGAGAACCTGGATTCGGTGGAGGCCCAGGAGGCCGGGCCCGGCGAGATCATCGCCGTCGCCGGCATCCCCGAGGTGACCATCGGGGAGACGCTCACGAGCGTCGAAGATCCGCGGCCGCTCCCGGTCATCTCGGTCGACGAGCCGTCGCTCAGCGTCACGATCGGCATCAACACCTCTCCGCTGGCCGGCAAGGACGGCAAGTTCCTCACCGCCCGCCAGGTGAAGGACCGCCTCGAGCGCGAGCTCGTCGGCAACGTCTCGCTGCGCGTGAACCCGACGGAGCGCCCGGACACCTGGGAGGTTCAGGGCCGCGGCGAGCTCCAGCTGGCGATCCTCGTCGAGATGATGCGGCGCGAGGGCTTCGAGCTGACCGTCGGCAAGCCGCAGGTGGTCACCCGTGAGGTCGACGGCAAGATCCACGAGCCCGTCGAGCGGATGACGATCGACGCGCCCGACGACTACGTCGGCGTCATCACCCAGCTGCTCGCGCTGCGCAAGGGGCGCCTCGAGCAGATGATCAACCACGGCACCGGCTGGGTCCGGATGGACTACCTGGTTCCCGCTCGCGGCCTGATCGGCTTCCGCACGGAGTTCCTCACCGAGACCCGCGGCACCGGGCTCATGCATCACGTGAGCGACCGCTACGAGCCGTGGTTCGGGGAGCTGCGCACCCGGCCGACCGGCGCCCTGGTCGCCGACCGCGACGGCATGGTCACCGCCAACTCGTGCTTCCAGCTGCAGGAGCGCGGCGCGCTCTTCGTCAACCCGACCGAGCAGGTCTACGAGGGGATGATCGTCGGCGAGAACGCGCGCGCCGACGACCTCGACGTCAACGCAGTGCGCGAGAAGCACCTGACCAACCACCGCTCCTCCACCGAGGACGAGCTCGTCCGCCTGACCCCCGCGCGAATCATGTCGCTGGATCAGGCGATGGAGTTCCTGCGCGAGGACGAGTGCGTCGAGGTGACGCCCGCGCACGTGCGGCTGCGCAAGGTCGCGCTGAAGGCGAACGACCGGGTGAAGCTGGCGCGGCAGATGAAGGCGGGGGCCGCGGCGCGGACCTGACGTTCTCCCGTGTGGGGGAATGGCACAGGTCGGCTCGCTGGCCGGGAGGAGGCTCGAACGCTGCCCGCGGCCGCCTGTCCGCCACCTATGCTCGGCGGATGAGCGATCGGCGTGAGAACGAGCCGACTCCGGAGGACGAGCTCTGGGATCCGGACGCGCAGCGGCGCGAGCTCCTCGCGATGTCGATGGAAGAGCGACTCGAGCTCGTCGCCGCCCTCTTCGCCCAGTCGCATCTGTTCACCCAGCGTGACCCCGGGCCGCGATGACGCCGAGCCTCGAGTCGCTCCTCGGGGTGCTCGTCCGCAACGAGGTCGCGTTCGTGGTGGTCGGCGGCGTCGCCGTCGGCGCGCATGGCTTCGCCCGGATGACGCTCGATGTCGATCTTGTCCCGGATCCCGATCGGGGAAACGTGGAGCGGCTCGTCACGGCGCTCTCTCAGATGGGCGCGACCATTCCCGCCGGCGCGCGCTTCGACCCGGCACGGCACGCCGCCCCGCTACGGCGCGGGCAGAACGCAACGCTCACCACCGACCACGGAGGGCTCGACATCGTGCAGCACCTCGAGGGCGTCCCACCGTACGAGCAACTCCGCGATCAGGCCGTCTCGACGCAGGTCGGCGAGGTCCCCGTCCTCGTCTGCTCGCTCGGCCACCTGCGCACGATGAAGACCGTCGCCGGACGACCGCAAGACCTGGCCGACCTCGCCCGGCTCCCCGAGACCGACTGACCCGGCTGCTCAGCTCGCTCGCGCGGCCTTGAGGCTGTCCCGATCGGCAGCGGACGCACCCGCACAGATGAGCGC
>JACDAP010000250.1 GCA_013695395.1 Solirubrobacterales bacterium | reverse complement strand
CGCGGCGTCTGGCACCAGTGGGGCTTCTACGTCTCGCTCGTCGCGGGGGCTGCGCTCGTGCTCTCGGCGGTGCCTCACGGCTCGGAGGCGGTGATCGCCTGCGTGGTGTACGTGCTCTCGATCGCGGGGCTGCTCGGGACGAGCGCCACCTACCACCGGGTCGCCTGGCGCACGGCGGCCGCCCGTGCCTGGATGCGCCGGCTCGATCACGCGATGATCTTCGTGCTGATCGGCGGCACCTACACGCCGGTCGCGCTCCTGGCGCTGGAGCCGCCGCTCGGAACGATCGTGCTGCTCACCGTCTGGATCGGCGGCGCCGTGGGCATCGCGATCAACCTCGTCTGGATCACCGCTCCGCGCTGGCTCATCGCCGCGATCTACGTCGCGCTCGGATGGGTGGCCGTCCTGGCGACCAACCAGCTGGCCCAGCGCACCGGCCCGGGGACGCTCGCCCTCTTCGCCCTGGGCGGCGTGCTCTACACGGGTGGGGCGGTCGTCTACGCCCGCCGCCGCCCGGACCCGCGACCCGGGATCTTCGGGTACCACGAGGTCTTCCACGCCTGCGTGGTGCTGGCGCTCGCCACGCACTTCGCGGCGATCGCCTTCGTCATCGTGCCCCAGGCCTGATCAGGCCTTCGTCGGCACCAGCCGGATGTAGGGCAGCGGCTGCTCCCAGCCGTCCGGGTAGCGCTTCTTGGCCTCCTCGTCGGAGACCCCGCCGGTGATGACGGCCTTGTCACCGGGCTGCCACTGCGCCGGCGTGGCGAGCTGCTCGGCGGCGGTGAGCTGCAGCGAGTCGAGGACCCGCAGCACCTCGTCGAAGTTCCGCCCGGTGGTCATGGGGTAGATCAGGATGAGCTTGATCTTCTTGTCCGGCCCCACGACGAACACGTTGCGGAGCGTCTGGTTCTGCGCCGGCGTGCGCTCCGTGGAGACGCCCTCCACGTCCGCGGGGAGCATCCCGTAGAGCTTGGCGACGTTGAAGTCGGTGTCGGCGATCAGCGGGTAGTTCGGCGCGGTGCCCTGAAACGAGGCAATCTCCTGCGACCACTTCTCGTGGTTGTCGAGCGGATCCACGGAGAGGCCGATGATCTTCGTCCCGCGCTTGTCGAATTCGGGCTTGATCGAGGCCATGTAGCCGAGCTCGGTCGTGCAGATCGGCGTGAAGTTCCGCGGGTGGCTGAACATGACGGCCCAGCCGTCACCCACCCAGTCGTGGAAGCCGATCGTGCCCTCGGTGGTCTCGGCGGTGAAGTCCGGAGCGGTGTCGCCAATGGTCAAGGCCATGGGAAGTCCCTTCGTGAAACTGGTTCAAATAGGCTAAGACTGATCGGGATTCATGGTACCCCTTCGTCGGGCGGCGGGACCGGGCGCCGGTATCGTCGACTCCATGGCTACGAGTGGATCCGCGTCGGGCATGGCCGCGATCGGAGCGTCTGTCGCCGCGACCTCGTGGGTCGCCCCCCGAGTGCTCCTGCGAATCCTGGGCCTTCCCGCGGCGCAGTCGACGCCCGCGACGGCCCTCGCCCTGCGCCTGTTCGCGGTCCGGACGGCCTATGTGAGCGCGCTGACCGCCCGTGGCGACCGGACCGCGACACGCATGTTCCTGCCGGTCCAGGCCCTCGACCAGCTTGCCTGGTGGGACCTGTACCGGCGCGGCGAGCTGGGGCTCCGCCCCACGCTGACCTGCTCGGCCATCTCGGCGGGGATCGTGGCCTTCGGGCTCAGCGGTCCGGCGGTGGCGTCGGGTAGCTGATCGTCCGCAGAACCCGGGGCGGTCAGGGAACTGGGCCGAACCTGGCCGCTCCCACCCGAGAGCCGACGACGTCCGTGCGACGACTTGGGTTTTGACACGTGGAGTCTTGACTCCCATAGAACGTCCGTCCACGAACAGCGAAAACGCTACGGGACCTCGTGGGCCCGGTTGCGTTGCGCCGACCTCGTGTGTACGTTCGTCGCCTGCTCGACGTCCAGGAGCGCCAAGCAGTCCCATCCATGGCTCGCTCTCTCAAGCTCACGCTTCTCCCTGTCCTGCTGCTCGTGCTCCTCGGGACGGCGGCCGCGGCCGAGCCCGTCAGCGCTGAACCCCGGTACACGTCGCTGCGATCCGTCGGCGTCGGGGTGCGCTCGGCCAGCCTCGAGCGCGGGCGCGTCCTGCGGGTCAAGATCACCGTGCGCCGCCCGGTCGCCGTCCGCTTCGCGATCGTGCGCGACGGCAAGCAGCTCGGCTCGGCCAAGCGGCGGGTTGCCCGCGGCACCACGACGCTGAAGCTG
>JACDAP010000244.1 GCA_013695395.1 Solirubrobacterales bacterium | reverse complement strand
AACTCGGGCAGCGCGTCGCCGCGGAGCGCTCGTACGAGCGCGGTGCCCTCCGCCGGGCAGATGGCCACCACGCCCGCCGCCTCGAGGCGGACACCCGCGGCCAGCGCGAGCCAGCCGCCCATGCTCGAGCCGCGCAGCAGGAGCGGGACGGAACGGACCCGCGGCTCCTCCGGCACACCCGGGGCCGGCTCTCCGGCCACGGCCGCCATCGTCGCGACGTCCTCGAGCACCCGCTCGTCGAGCCTTCCGCCTGACTCACCGTGGCCCCGCATGTCGAAGCAGATCGCGCTGATCCCACGGGCGCGGCAGGAGCGCGCCCAGGCGTAGTGGCTCTCCTTCACGGACCCGGCGCCATGCAGCACCACCAGGCGCGCGCGGGGTCGACCGGCCGGCCGGAACAGCGCGTAAGCGAGTCCGTCGCGCTCACCGAGCTCGGGTGGGTCGTGATGGACGACGCGCATGGACTGGCATCATGCCTCGCGATGGTCGCCGTGCGACAACTGACCCCCGCCTACCCCCTCGGCTCCCACCTGGACGGGCGCGGCCGCCTCCAGCTCGGCGGCTGCGACGCGCTGGAGCTCGCCGCCGAGTTCGGGACGCCGGCCTACATCGTCTCCGAGGACGATCTCCGCGCCCGTGCCCGGGCGTTCGCGAATGCCTTCGCCGCGCACACCGACCGCTTCCGCGTCCACTTCGCCTCCAAGGCGTTCGCCTGCACCGCGGTCGCCCGGCTGTTCCGGGAGGAGGGCATCGGGATCGACGTCGCCAGTGGCGGCGAACTCGCGATGGCGCTCAAGGCCGGGTTCAGCGGTCCGGAGATCGAGCTGCACGGCAACGCCAAGACCGAGGCGGAGCTCACGCAGGCGATGCGTGCGGAGGTCGGCGTGGTCGTCGTCGACAACCTCGACGAGGCCAGGCTGCTCCAGCGCCTGCTGGTCGAGCAGGATCGCTGCCAGCGGGTGCAGCTTCGGATCGCCCCCGGGGTCTCGCCCGACACGCATCCGTCCATCTCCACCGGTGGGCCGAACACGAAGTTCGGCCTGAACCTCGAGGACGCCGCGCGCGCCCTGGAGCTGCTCGCCGGGGAGCGCCGGATCGACGTCGAAGGGCTGCACTTCCACATCGGCTCGCAGATCCTCGAGCTCGCACCCTTCCGGGCCGCCCTGGAGCGGGTCACCGCCGCGCTCGGCACCGACTTCGCGGTCTGGAACCTCGGCGGGGGCCTGGGCGTCGCCTACGGCCCGGACGAGGAGCCGCCCTCGATCGAGGACTACGCCGCCGCGAAGGTGCAGATGGTCGAGGAGCTCTGCGGGCCGGGGAAGACGATCGTCGACGAGCCCGGCCGCGCGCTCACCGCGAACTCCACCGTCACGCTCTACACCGTCCAGTCGGTGAAGGAGAACGTCGCCACCTGGGTCGGCGTGGACGGCGGCATGAGCGACAACCTGCGGCCCATGCTCTACGGCGCCCGGTACGAGGTCGAGGTCGCGGACCGCTTCGGCGGGCAGAGCGCCTGCATCGTCACCGGCAAGCACTGCGAGTCCGGCGACGTGCTCGTGCGTGACGCGCTGCTCGACGACCCCCGGCCCGGCGACGTGCTCGTCACCCCCGCCACCGGCGCCTACGGCTTCTCCATGGCCAACACCTACAACGGGCAGCCGCGCCCCCCGGTGGTGTTCGTCTCCGAGGGAGACGCGCGCCTCGTCGTGCGCCGTGAGACCCACGAGGACCTCTTCACCCGCGATGTCTGACACTCCCTTCCGTATCGGCCTGCTCGGCCACGGCACCGTCGGCCGCGCCGTCGCCGAGCTGCTGCCCGCCCGCGCCGAAGCGATCGCCGCGATCACCGGGCTGCGCCCCGAGATCACGGGCGTGCTCACCACCCGGAGCGGAGACTTCGACGAGGTCGTCGGCGGTGCCGACCTGATCGTCGAGGTCATGGGTGGTCTCGACCCGGCCCGCCAGTACGTGCTCGCCGCGATCCGGGCCGGCAAGCACGTCGTCACGGCGAACAAGCAGCTGCTCTCCCAGCACGGCGACGAGCTCTGGCGCGAGGCCCGCGAGCATGGGGTGCAGCTGCGCTTCGAGGCTGCGGTGGCGGGGGTCGTCCCGGTGATCCGGGTGCTGCAGGAGACGCTCGCGGGCGCCCACGTGGAGCGGATCTCGGGGATCGTCAACGGCACCACGAACTTCATCCTCAGCCAGATGGCCGCGACGGGGGCGAGCTACGCGGACGCTCTGGCCGAGGCGCAGGAGCTCGGCTACGCGGAGACGGACCCCACCGATGACGTGACCGGTCGCGACGCCGCCGCGAAGATGGCGATCCTCGCCCGCCTGGCCTTTGACACCCCGGTCCACATCGACCAGGTCTCCTGCGAGGGGATCGAGGCGATCACCCCGGAGGACCTCCAGTACGCGCACGACCTCGACCTCGGCCTCAAGCTGATCGGGACCGCCGAGCGCGTGCCGGCGGGGATCGCCGTCTCCGTGCACCCGGCGTTCCTCTACTCCGGCCATCCGCTGGCGTCGGTGAGCGGCCCGTTCAACGCCGTGACGATCGAATCCGCGGACATCACCGAGATCACGCTCAGCGGTCCGGGAGCGGGGGGTCCGCAGACCGCCAGCGCGATCCTCGGCGACATCGTCAGCGCCATGATCCCGCCCGCCTCCACACCGGAGCCCCGGGAGTCCCTCGAGGTCGTCGCCGACATCGAGAGCTCCTTCTACCTGCACCTGGAGGTCGCCGACCGGCCCGGTGTCCTGGCGCAGGTCGCCCAACTGCTCGGCCTCCAGGGAGCGAGCGTCCGCTCCGTGGTTCAGAAGGGCCTCGGGGACAACGCGCGCCTCGTGATGGTCGTGCACCCGCTGCTCGAATCGAGGTTCTACGCCGCGGTCGAGCTGATCGCCGGGCTCGACTTCGTCCGCTCCAAGCCGCGGGCCATCCGCGTCATCGAGGAGGAGTACCAGTGAGCCCGGAGCACGGTGCCGCCGAGCTGCGGACGAGCGAGCCCTGCGCCCAGCGCGGCGGCCACGGCCACCCCGGACTGATCCACCGCTTCCTCGACCGGCTGCCGTTCGAAGCCGACGACCCGATCATCACCCTCCAGGAGGGCTCGACGCCGCTCGTGCTCGCTCAAGCGATCTCCGAGCGCGTGGGCGCCGAGGTGTACCTGAAGATCGAGGGCGCGAACCCGACCGGCTCGTTCAAGGACCGCGGGATGTGCTGCGCGGTCACCGCGGCCAAGCGCGAGGGGGCCGAGACCGTCATCTGCGCCTCCACCGGCAACACCGCGGCGAGCGCCGCCGCCTACGCCGCTCGCGGCGGCCTCGGCTGCGCCGTGCTCGTCCCCGACGGCAAGATCGCCGCGGGCAAGCTCGCCCAGGCGCTCATGCACGGAGCCCGGGTGATCGCGCTGAAGGGCAACTTCGACGAGGCGCTCGAGCTCGTCCGCGAGCTCTGCCAGCGGCATCCGATCGCCCTGGTCAACTCGGTCAACGCGTTCCGGATCGAGGGCCAGAAGGTCGCGGCGATCGAGATCGTCGAGGAGCTCGGGAGTCTCGACGCGCTCGCCATCCCCGTCGGCAACGCCGGGAACATCACCGCCTACTGGAAGGGCTTCCAGGAGGTCGGCCACAGCCCGCAGATGTTCGGCTTCCAGGCCGCGGGCGCCGCGCCGCTCGTGCTCGGTCACCCGGTCGAGCAGCCCGAGACGGTGGCGAGCGCGATCCGCATCGGCAACCCGGCCCGCTGGGAGGAGGCGATGACCGCGATGCGGACCTCCTCCGGGCGGATCGAGGCGGTCAGCGACGAGGAGATCCTCGACGCCTACCGCTTCCTCGCCGCGAACGAGGGCGTCTTCTGCGAGCCTGCGAGCGCCGCGTCGGTCGCCGGGATCCTCAAGTACGGGGTGGGGGAGGCCCGTACGCTCGCCTGCGTCCTCACCGGCCACGGCCTGAAGGACCCGCAAACCGCGATGGAGCAGTCCGGCTCGGTCGTGCCGTGCCCGCCCGAGATGGCCGCGGTCGAGAAGGCCGTGCTCGGCTGAGCGCCGTCATCGCGCCCCGTTCGCGCGATGTGCCACCGCCGGCGATGCGTATCACCGCCTCAAGGTGCTCTCGGGATCGACCGATACGTCTTGGGAAGGTCGATGGCCACGGATGAGCCGGGCCGCGGCGGAAGGAACCTCCTGCTCGAAGCTCGCACCATCCGCCTCGTCGGCCTGCTCTTCCTCCTGTGCCTGATCCTGCCCGCCGGGGCGTCGGCCGCCTCGGACGCGGTGTGGAGCGAGGTGGCGCCGGGACTGCAGCGCGGGCCGCAGCTCATCGCCCCGAACCCCCGCGAGTCGGCCACCTTCCTGCTGCGGCCGGATGCTCTGCGTCCGCGGCTGAAGGCCGCGCCGCGCGAGCGGGCGCGGGGCACTCGTGGCACCCTGCCGGTCCTTCGGATCCCGCTGCCCGACGGCAGCCTCCAGCGCTTCCGGATCGCCGAGTCGCCGGTGATGGAGCCGGGCCTCGCCGCCGAGGTCCCCGCCTTCACGAGCTACGCGGCGATCGGTATCGACGACCCGACCGCGACCGCCCGCCTGGACTTCTCGCCCCTCGGCTTCCACGCCACGGTGCGCAGCGCCGCAGGCGTCTGGTTCGTGGACCCGGTCGACCCGCTCGACCCGGAGCGCCACGTCGCCTACCGGGGCACCGAGCGGGAGGGAAGCGGGCTCCAGGAGCCGGTCGAGGAGCCCGGGGCCGCACCGTCGCCCGCGCCCGCCCGCGCCGCGCCGGGTGCGCTGGTCCAGCGCCGCGAGTACCGGCTCGCGCTCGCCAGCGACCCGACCTTCGCCCGGGCCAACCCCGGAACCGGTGCCGTCGACCAGGCGAAGGCCGCCCTCGTCAATCGTGCCAACCAGGTCTACAACGACGACCTCGCGATCAAGC
>JACDAP010000222.1 GCA_013695395.1 Solirubrobacterales bacterium | reverse complement strand
CCCGACAGAGGTCACACCGGATCCCTCGCTGGAGAAACGGACGCGACGCACATTCAGCACGGACAAGAAGCTTCGTATTCTCACACAAGCCGATGCATGTCAGCGTGGAGAACTTGGAGCCCTTCTTCGCCGCGAAAAGATTTATCACCATCAGCTTGCTGATTGGCGACGAGAGTTTGCAGCCAATGGTGTGGCGGGCTTAGGAAAAAGTGTGCCAGGGCCCCAAGCATCCCAGACGCCAGCCCAACGACGCATTGAGCAGCTTGAGAAGGAAAACCGCCGCCTGAACCGTCAGCTTGCCATGGCTAATGATTGTCTGGATTTGCAAAAAAAAGCCTTCTCGATGCTCGACCGCGTGAGCAATGGGTGCGATGTATGAACACGGTCATCACGGAACGACCTCCACGCTTACCGCTGGCCCCGGCTTGCCATGCGTTAGGACTGAATCGAAGTACGGTGTACACCTGGCAACGGCGGGCAGATCATGACGAACCACCGCGGCGTTCACGGAAAGACTCGAGCCAGCCACGTGCGCTGAGTCCTGACGAGCGCACGACAGTCATTGAGCTTCTGCACAGTGAACCGTATGGTGACCAACCGCCGGCTGAAGTCTATCAACGCCTACTCGAACAAGAACAGTACTATTGTTCGGTGAGCACCATGCACCGGATTCTCCGTGAACGGAATGAGAACGGGGAGCGACGTCAGCAGCGGCCAGCCCAGCACCATGCCGTCCCTCGGTTATTAGCCAAAGCCCCACACGATGTCTGGACATGGGATATAACAAAGTTACCATTGATTTGCCGGGGTATGTATCTGTCACTCTTTGTCGTCCTTGATCTGTTCAGCCGGTTTGTTGTCGCCGGGATGGTCTCGCTCAAAGAGAATAGCGCCTTATCAAAGCAACTCATGGACGAAGCCACGTCCCGATACCGTATCGAGCCTGGCCAGCTTACGTTGCATCAGGATCGCGGGTCCCCGATGATTGCCCATGGGTATCTGGACTTGATGCGGGAATTGGATGTTACCTGCAGTCACAGTCGCCCGAGAGTGAGCAATGATAATCCATTCAGCGAAAGTCAATTTAAAACACAAAAATATCAGCCTGATTACCCGGGCCGATTCGACAGCGTCTCGCATGCGAAACAATGGTGTGCGGGGTACTTCGATTGGTATAACGTTGAGCACCATCATAGTGGCTTGGCGGGTTTTACGCCGGAGCAGGTCTTCACCGGTCGGTACAGAGAGGTGGCCAGGCAGAAGCAACGAGCCCTTGATCAGCGGCATGCGCGCAATCCAGAACGTGTTGTTCGCGGCAAGCCAACCGTACGAATGCCGCCTATAGTGGACCCCAAAATTCAGACCACCAGTTTAGTAAGATTGGGGTGTCATCTGAATGGAGGGAATGTATGGGGAAGAAGCGGGTTCGACACAGTGCCGAGTTTAAGGGAAAGGTGGCGCTTGAAGCCTTGAAGGGGATGAAGACGGTTAACGAATTGGCCAGCCAGTATCAGGTCCATCCGACGCAGATCAGTCAATGGAAGCGGCAGGTGCATGGACGCGTCAACGAACTCTTTGTCAACGGACCCGGGAAGAGCCCACAAGAGACCGAAGCCGTTCAAGCGAAGCTGTACGAAGAAGTGGGGCGTCTGAAAATGGAGTTGGACTGGATAAAAAAAACTGCCGGACTCGGTTGAGGCGAAACGACGCTGGGTGGTGGCAGGACATCCAGATCTCAGCATCCGTCGACAGTGTGAATTATTGGGGCTGGGCCGAGCAAATTGGTACTACCATCCGGCAGAAGAAAGTGCGACAACCCTGGAGCTCATGAGACGCACTGATCAGCAATATACTCACACCCCGTTTTATGGGAGCCGTCGGATGACGGTGTATTTGAATCGTCAAGGGTATGTCGTCAATCGCAAGCGGGTGCAGCGTCTCATGCGGATGATGGGCTTAGAAGGCGTGGCGCCAGGCCCGCACACCAGTCGTCCCCATCCCATGCACACGATCTATCCCTATTTGCTTCGGGATCTCGTGAGTGATCGGCCGAATCAGGTGTGGTGCACGGATGTGACATATGTGCCCCTGCCCCACGGCTTTCTGTTTCTCGTGGCCATCTTGGATTGGTATAGCCGGTATGTACTCGCGTGGATGGTGTCGAACACCCAGGACACAGCCTTTTGTCTGGAGGCGTTGGACGAGGCCTTGATGCAGGGCTGTCCCGAGATTTTCAACAGTGACCAGGGCTGTCAGTTCACCAGTGCGGCCTTCACCGGGCGTCTGCTTGAGGCAGGCGTTCAGGTCAGTATGGATGGCCGAGGACGGGTCTTTGATAACATCTTTATTGAACGACTGTGGCGCACGGTGAAGTACGAAGAAATCTATCGCCACGATTATCGGGACGGAAGGGAATTGGAATAGGGGTTAACCACCTATTTCCAATTTTATAACGCCCATCGCCCCCATCAATCGTTGGACTATCGCACGCCCGAACACGTGCATTTTGAGCAATCGAAACCGCACAAAGGTACGGATAAACTATGATGCAAAAGTTTACTTATTTACTGAGTTCCGTGGTCTTGACATTGGGGTCCACTATAGCCTGCAACGGTCGCGATCAACCCGATCGTCAAGAATTCGGAGGATGAGTGCGTCATCGCAGAGAGAGTGAATTTCCCGACACTGGCCGCCGCTGGCTACAGGAAAGAGATGTTATCTTTGAAGTGAC
>JACDAP010000198.1 GCA_013695395.1 Solirubrobacterales bacterium | reverse complement strand
CCTTGGCCGCCGCGTTGCGCGCGACGAGGCCCGCGCCGAGCATCACGCTGGGGTTCGAGGTGTTCGTGCACGAGGTGATCGCGGCGATCACGACATGGCCGTGGTCGAGCTCGAAGGACTCGCCGTCCATCGTCACCGGGACCTTCGTGGAGGCCCGGGTCGCGGCGGAGCCCTGAGCGCTCGGACCCGGCGCCTTCGTGCCGTTGGTCGCGCCGGGGGAGGTCGTGGACGGGGCGTCGGAGGCCGGGAAGGACTCGTGGTTGACTCCGGCGGGCTGGCTGTCGTCGCCCTCGCCGGGCAGGTAGTTCTTCAGGGCCTCACGGAACATCCCGTCGGCCTCGGAGAGGGGCACCCGGTCCTGCGGGCGCTTCGGGCCGGCCAGCGACGGCACGATCGTGCCGAGGTCGAGCTCGAGGACGTCGGAGAACGTCGGCTCCTCGGAGTGCTCGTCGTGCCACATGCCCTGCTCGCGGGCGTACGCCTCGACGAGGTCGGTGAGCTCCTTCGGGCGGCCGGAGAAGGTCAGGTAGCGGATCGTCTCGGCGTCGATCGGGAAGATCGCGCAGGTCGAGCCGAACTCCGGGCTCATGTTGCCGAGCGGCGCCCGATCGGCGAGCGGGAGGTTCGAGATGCCCTGGCCGTAGAACTCGACGAACTTGCCGACGACGCCCTTCGCGCGCAGGAGCTCGGTGACGGTGAGTACGAGGTCGGTCGCGGTCGCACCCTCGGGCAGCGCGCCGGTTAGCTTCACGCCGACGACCTGCGGGATGAGCATCGACATCGGCTGGCCGAGCATCGCCGCCTCGGCCTCGATGCCGCCGACGCCCCAGCCCAGAACGCCCAGTCCGTTGACCATCGTGGTGTGCGAGTCGGTGCCGACGAGGGTGTCCGGATACGCCTCGCCGCTCGCGTCGTTGACGAACACCGTGCGGGCCAGGTACTCGAGGTTGACCTGGTGGACGATCCCGGTGTCCGGCGGCACGACGGAGAAGTTGTCGAAGGCCTCCTGGCCCCAGCGCAGGAACTGGTAGCGCTCCTCGTTGCGCTCGAACTCGCGCTCGGCGTTCAACGCGAAGGACTCCACGGAGCCGAACGAGTCGACCTGCACCGAGTGGTCGATGACGAGCTCGGCGGGAACGAGCGGGTTGATCTTCGACGGGTCGCCGCCGAGGGCACCCATGGCGTCGCGCATCGCCGCGAGATCGACGATCGCGGGCACCCCGGTGAAGTCCTGCATGACGACGCGGGCGGGGGTGAAGGCGATCTCCTTGGACGGCTGCGCGTTCGCGTCCCACGTGGCGAGCGCCTCGATGTCCTCCTTGCTCACGGCGCCGTTGCCCTCGGTGCGCAGGAGGTTCTCCAGCAGCACCTTCAGGGAGAACGGCAGGCGCGCGACGTCGAACGTCGACTGGAGTGCATCAAGGCGGTAGATCGTCACCTCACGCCCGGAGACCTTGAGGGTGTCGCGGCTGTCGAAGGAGTTCGGGTTCTGGCTCATGATGCTCCTGGGGTCAGGGGAGGAGGGTGAAGTGGTCGCCGTCCGCGGTGCGCGGAGCGTCGAAGTGCCTACGGTCGAACGTGGCGATGCGGTCGGTGCGGACGACGGGGGCGAGGGCCAGCAGCGATGCGTCGGTGAGACCCAGCTCGGGCCAACGACGTGCGATGGCGAGGGTCTCGATCATCGCAGTCGCCCACCAGCGGACCTGCAGCGCTCCCGCCTCGAGATCGGTCATGAGCAGCTGGGTACCCGGGCGGCCGCTGCGCCGCGCCACGAGGTAGTCCATCTCCGCGACCGCCAGCGGCGTGGTCACGAGGTCCTCGTCCACGAGGTCGTACCAGGCCAGCGCTCGGGCGTGTTCCTCGTCGTGCGGATCGAGCGCGGCGAGGACGACGTTCGTGTCGACGACGACGGTCAAGACGCTGCGCGGCTGCGGTACGGCTCGCGCTCCTCGCGGTCCCGGCGGTCCAGGATCTCGCTGAGCTCGGCATCGTCACCGCCCGGGTGCGGGACGTATCCCGGGAGCCTTCGCAGCTTGCCGACCGACAGCCGTGGCCGCTTCGGACGCGAGACGACGACTTCGAGGTTCCGGCGGATGAACTCGGCCTTCGAGACGCCTTCCTCGGCCGCCTGCGCCGCCAGCGCCTGGTCCACCTCCTCGTCGAGGTAGATGCTCGTCTTTTTCATCACCGCCATGGGACGTAGGGTACCACCCTACGTCTCACCAGGGCAACCCGGCGGGGCAGTCACGGACCGTGCCGTGACCGTGAGCGTGCTGAGGCGACCACGAGCGACCCGAGCAGGGCGGGCGCACCGGCGCAGGAAACCCGCCGGCAGCCCTCTGGGAGTCGGGCCTACCGTGCACGTCATGGAGAACGTCTGGGACTACCCGCGTCCGCCCGCCCTCGTGCCGTGCGAGCGGCGGGTCCGCATCGAACTCGGCGGCACGACGATCGCCGACTCGACCGCCGCGCTCCGTGTGCTCGAGACGAGCCACCCGCCGACGATCTACGTCCCGCTCGCCGACGTCGTCGACGGCGTCCTACGTCCGGCCGCCGGGCGCTCCTTCTGCGAGTGGAAGGGCAGCGCGCACTACTACGATGTGCTCGTCGGCGAGGAGATCCGCGAGCGTGCGGCCTGGGGGTACGCGGAGCCGGTCGCCCGGTACGCCGACCTGCGCGACCACGCCTGCTTCTACCCCTCCCGGATGGACGCCTGCTTCCTCGACGAGGAGCGCGTCCTCTCGCAGGAGGGCGATTTCTACGGCGGCTGGATCACCGCCGACCAGCAGGGTCCGTTCAAAGGCGGGCCGGGGACGCTCGGCTGGTGAGCCGTACCCTCGGCGCATGCCCGATCGCGCGGAGTCCCTGAAGAAGCTCGACCTCGTCCGCTTCCTCGCGGTGATCGACCTGGCGATGCTCGTGGTGCTCGTGACCTTCTCGGTGAGCGGGAACCGCGGCGGCGTCGCGATCCTCGGGCCGATCCACGGCATCCTCGTGCTCGGGCTGCTCTACGTCACCGGCGTCGGGGCGTACGAAAAGCGCTGGCCCTGGCTCTTCCCGGTGACCACGCTGCTGCCCATCTTCGCGCTGATCTATGACCCGAAGCTGCGCCGCGAAATCGAGGCGACGGGCTCGGCCGCATAGCAGCGACTGCGGTCGTGGACGCCCGCCACACTCTCTGTCAGGCGGTGCGGGCGCTCTTGAGCGCCGCGCGGAACTGCTTGTTCGCCTCCCGCCGGGCCGTCCGGTAGTCCTTGCGCGCGGTGCGGAACTCCATCCGCGCGGTGCGCAGCTCGGTCCGCAGCGACATGCGCGCCGCCCTGACCGAAGCCCGGCGCTCGTCCTTGGGCTGGTCCTTGGC
>JACDAP010000150.1 GCA_013695395.1 Solirubrobacterales bacterium | reverse complement strand
GCGCTGCTCGCCCGCCAGGAGCTCGTCGAGCGCGCGCCTGAGGGGGCGCCCACATGAGCGCCCCCGCAACGCGACCGAACCGCCCGCCATCTTCCTGGCGGAGCGGGGAAAATGGCGGGCGGTTCGGGATCGGGGGGCCGTGAGGTGAGGATCGCCGCCGCCTTCGACCACGCGGGCGTCCCGTTCACCGAGATGGTCGCTGAGACCGTGCGGGCCGCCGGGCACGAGCTGATGGACCTCGGCCACTGCGACGACTACCCCGACGCCGCCTACCTCGCCGCGAAGGCCATCCACGACGGCAAGGCCGAGCGCGCGATCCTCGTCTGCGGTTCCGGAGCGGGCGTGGCGGTGGCGGCCAGCAAGCTCGACGGCATCCGCGCGAGCCTCGGCCACGACACCTACACGGCCGCCCAGTGCGTCAGCCACGACGACTGCAACGTGCTCTGCGTCGGCTCCCGGGTCATCGGCCCGGTGTACGCCGCCGCCTGCATCGACGCCTTCTGCCGCGCGGAGTTCAGCGGCGAGGAGCGCCATGTCCGACGTCTTCACAAGATCACCCAGCTCGAGCAGCGAGGCTTCGACCTCGCGTCACCCACGCCCCAGAGGAGCACCACATGAGCACCAGCCCCCAGGTCAACGAGCGGCTCGCCGCCATGCTCTCCGCCGGCACCGCGCCCTGGCTCGACCAGATCCGGCGCGACCTGCTCTCCGACGGCACCCTCGCGCGGATGGTCGAGGAGGACTCCCTGCGCGGCGTGACCTCCAACCCGGCGATCTTCGAGAAGGCGATCCTCGGCGCCGACCTCTACGACGACATCATCGCCGAACAGGTCAAGATCGACGCGGACGCGCGGGACATCTACCGGGCGATCGCGGTCCGCGACGTGCAGGACGCCTGCGACGTGCTGCGGCCCGTCTGGGAGGAGAGCGGGGGCGCCGACGGCTTCGTCTCCTTCGAGGTGGACCCGGATCTCGCGGACGACACCGACCGGACGATCGAGCAGGCCAAGCTCTACGCCGGGATGGTCGACCGGCCGAACCTGATGATCAAGATCCCGGGCACCGACGAGGGCGTCCCCGCGATCACCGAGGTCATCGCCGTCGGGATCAACGTCAACGTCACGCTGCTCTTCGCGGTCGAGTCCTACGCGAACATCGCCGAGGCCTACATCAAGGGGCTCGAGCGCCGCAAGGAGCAGGGCCTCTCGCTCGACGTCCACTCGGTCGCGAGCTTCTTCGTCTCGCGCGTCGACTCCGAGGTCGACAAGCGGCTGAAGGAGAAGGGCGCCGACGAGTCGCTCCTCGGCCTCGCCGGGCTCGCCAACGCCCGGGCCGCCTACCAGCGCTACAAGGAGATCTTCCTGGGCGACCGCTTCGCCGCGCTGAAGGAAGCGGGCGCGCCGCTGCAGCGGCCGCTGTGGGCCTCCACCGGGGTGAAGGACGAGCGCTACGCGGACACCATGTACGTCGACGGGCTGATCGCCCCCAACACGGTCAACACGATGCCGATGGACACGCTCGAGGCCGCGAAGGACCACGCGAAGATCGAGGGTGCCACCGCCGACCAGGACCCGAGCGCTGACCTGAAGAAGCTCGCCGACGCGGGCATCGACATGGAGGACGTGACGCTGCAGCTGCTCCGCGAGGGCATCGAGAAGTTCGTCGAGCCGATGGAGAAGCTCCTGGCGGGCATCGAGGAGAAGCGCGGGGAGGTCGGATGATCGCCCGGGAGCTCTCCGACGAGCAGACCGACACGATCGAGGCCAAGGCCGCCGAGGCGGCCGAGCAGGGCATCGGCGGCCGCATCTGGAAGCAGGACGACACCGTCTGGGGCCCCGCAGGGCAGGAGGAGGTCTCCAACCGCCTCGGCTGGCTCGACATCGCCAACCGCCTCTTCCCCGAGGCCGACGAGCTGACCGAGTTCGCCCGCCGGGCCGCCCAGGACGGCATGACCGACGTGGTGCTCCTCGGCATGGGCGGCTCCTCCCTGGCCCCCGAGGTGCTCCGCACGAGCACGAATCCGGTCATGGGCTTCCTCCGGCTGCACGTGCTCGACTCCACCGACGCGGGCGCCGTGGCCAGGACGATGGGCGCGGTCGACCTGCACTCCACCCTCGTGCTCGTCTCGACCAAGTCGGGCGGGACGATCGAGACGCTCTCCGCGTTCAAGACCTTCTGGGAGGCGCACCCGAAGGGCGAGCAGTTCGTCGCGATCACCGACCCGGGCTCCGCGCTCGTGAGCATCGCCGAGGAGCACGGCTTCCGCCGCACGTTCCTCAACGACGAGAACATCGGCGGGCGCTACTCGGCGCTCTCCTACTTCGGCCTGGTGCCCGCCGCGCTGATCGGTCTCGACGTGGGCGAGCTGCTCTCGAGCGCGATCCGCGAGGCCGAGGCCTGCGCCGGCGACGATCCGGAGGAGAACGAGGGCCTGTGGCTCGGCTGCGCCCTGGGCGCGCTGGCCGAGGCCGGCCGGGACAAGCTCACCTGGATCGTCGACGAGCCGTTCGGCGCCCTCGGTCTCTGGCTCGAGCAGCTCGTCGCGGAGTCGACCGGCAAGGAGGGCAAGGGGATCCTCCCGATCGCCGACGAGCCGCTCGGCGCGCCCGACCAGTACGGCGAGGACCGTGTCTTCGTCCACGTCGAGAACGCGGCCGTCGGCCACGACGAGCATGCGGCGAAGCTCGCCGCGCTGGCCGCCGCGGGCCACCCCGTCCTGAAGATCGTCACCGACGGCACCCCCACCGACCTCGGTCGGCTCTTCTTCCTCAGCGAGTACGCGGTCGCCGCCGCGGGCTGGGCGCTCGGCATCAACCCGTACGACCAGCCGAACGTCGCCGAGGCGAAGGCCGCGACCAGCGAGGTGCTCGAGGAGCTGCAGAAGAGCGGCGAGCTCGCGAGCGAGGACGACGGTGCGGTGGAGACCGTCCTCGACGGGGTCGCGTCCCCGAGCTACGTGGCGATCATGGGCTACGTGGAGCCGAGCAAGGAGTTCGACGCCGCGATCGCCGAGCTGCGCGTCGCCATCCGGGAGAGGACCGGCTGTGCCACCACCTTCGGCTACGGCCCCCGCTTCCTCCACTCCACCGGCCAGCTCCACAAGGGCGGCCCCGCGACCGGGCGCTTCCTCCAGCTCGTCCACCCGGTGGCCGACGACGTGAAGATCCCCGGGACGTCCTACGGCTTCGAGACCCTGAAGGCCGCGCAGGCGACGGGCGACCTGCGCACCCTGCGCGCCCATGACCTGCCGGCGGAGCGGGTGACCCTCGACGGGGACCCCGTCACCGCCGTCCACGCACTCACCTCCACGATCAAGGGCGGTTCCTGATGGCGCAGATCGGCTTCATCGGCCTCGGCAAGATGGGCGGCAACATGGTCGCCCGCATCAAGCGCGACTCCGACCACGAGGTGGTGGCCTTCGACTTCGACGAGGGCGCCGTCGCCAAGGCGGTCGAGAAGGGCGCGGTCGGCGCGGGCTCGCTCGAGGAGCTCGTCGGCAAGCTCGAGGCCCCGCGGACCGTCTGGATCATGGTCCCGGCCGGGGAGGCCACGCAGAAGACGGTCGACTCGCTCGCGGAGCTGCTCGAGAAGGGCGACGCGATCGTCGACGGCGGCAACTCCAAGTGGACCGACGACAAGGAGCGCGCCGCGACGCTCGCCGAGAGGGACATCGGCTACGTCGACGTCGGCACGAGCGGCGGCGTCTGGGGCCTCGACGTCGGCTACTGCATGATGGTCGGCGGCCCCGACGACGCGATCGAGCGGCTCACCCCCTTCCTCGACATCCTCGCCCCGCCGCCGACCGAGGAGCATGGGCCGGGCTGGGGCCACATGGGCCCGTCCGGCTCGGGCCACTACGTGAAGATGGTCCACAACGGGATCGAGTACGGCGTGATGCAGGCCTACGCGGAGGGCTTCGACATCTTCGACAAGGCCGAGTTCGAGCTCGACAACGCGAAGATCGCCCACCTGTGGATGCAGGGCTCGGTGATCCGCTCCTGGCTCTGCGAGCTCGCGGCGCTCTCCTTCGAGCAGCACGGCAACGACCTCGGCGACCTCTCGCCCTTCACGAGCGACTCGGGCGAGGGGCGCTGGACGATCGAGGAGGCGATGCACCACGACGTGCCCACCCCGGCGATCACCGGGGCGCTCACCGCGCGGTTCTACTCACGCGGGAACGCGGACATGACCGGCCGGGTCCTCGCCGCGCTGCGCGAGCAGTTCGGCGGCCACGCGACCCAGAGGCACGCCGATGGCTGACGAGGAGAACCCGCTCAGCGAGGGGCTCGAGCGCCTTCCGGTCCACCCCACGGTGCTCGTCATCTTCGGCGGCACCGGCGACCTGGCCCGACGCAAGCTCGTCCCCGCGCTCTACAACCTGGCCGCCGACGGGGCGCTGCCCGAGCGCTTCCAGCTCGTCGGCGTCTCCCGCTCGGAGCTGCCCGATACGGAGTTCCGCGAGCAGGCGACCGCGGCGGTCAAGGAGTTCTCCCGGCGCGAGCCGGACGAAAAAGTGCTCGACGCGCTGCTCGCAGAGGCCCGCTATATCTCGGGCTCGTTCGACGACGAGACGATGTACCCGCGGCTCAAGCAGGCCCTGGAGGACTACGACGAGAGTGCGGGCCAGCCGCTCAACCGCGCCTTCTACCTCTCCACCGCGCCCGAGTTCTTCCCCCTGATCGTGGAAGCGCTCGGCGAGCACGGGCTGACCGAACGCGAGGGCGCGGAGGTCCGGGTGATCATCGAGAAGCCGTTCGGCACGACGCTCGCGGAGGCGCAGTCGCTGAACAAGACCGTCCTGAGCGTGCTCGACGAGTCCCAGGTCTTCCGCATCGACCACTACCTCGGCAAGGAGACCGTCCAGAACATGCTGGCGTTCCGCTTCGCCAACGGCATGTTCGAGCCGCTGTGGAACCGGAACTTCATCGACAACGTGCAGATCACCTCCGCGGAGGACATCGGGATCGGCTCGCGGGCGGGGTACTACGACAACGCGGGCGCGCTGCGCGACCTGATGCAGAACCACATGATGCAGCTGCTCTGCCTGTTGGCGATGGAGCCACCGGTCGACTTCTCCGCCGACGAGGTCCGCTCGGAGAAGGTGAAGGTCCTCCACGCCATCTCGCCCCCGGAGCCGGAGTCGACGATCCGCGCGCAGTACGCGCCCGGGATCGTCACCGGCGAGGAGGCCGCGGGGTACCTCGGCGAGGACGGGGTGCGCGACGACTCGAACACCGAGACGTTCGCGGCCATGCGGCTGAACGTGGAGAACTGGCGCTGGGCCGGCGTTCCGTTCTACCTGCGGACCGGCAAGCGGCTCTCCCGCAAGGTCACCGAGATCGCGGTGACGCTGAAGCCCGTCCCCCACCAGTCGTTCAACCAGGGCGGCTCCGTCGGCGTCCAGCCCAACCAGCTGATCTTCACCGTGCAGCCCAACGAGGGCGTGACGCTGAAGCTTGGGGCGAAGATCCCCGGCACCCGGATGCGGGTGCGCGGGGTGAACATGGAGTTCCTCTACGGGACCACGTTCCTCTCGCAGTCCCCCGAGGCCTACGAGAAGCTGATCATGGACGCGATGCGCGGCGACGCCACGCTCTTCACCCGCAACGACGAGGTCGAGGCGCAGTGGCGGATCATGGACCCGGTCGTCTCCCGGTGGACGGAGCAGCCCGGCCCGCTGCCCCAGTACGAGGCGGGCTCGAGCGGACCGAGCGAGGTCGACGCGATCATGGTCGACGGCGACGAGTGGCGGGCGATCTAGTGACGCCCACGGCCGCCGAGGCGAAGACCGACGCGGTCTGGCGCGAGCGGGACACGACGCCCGCCGCGATCGAGAAGGCGCTGCGCGGACTGCTCACCGAGGCCCGCGGCCGCTCCGAGCGCTACGTCCCCGCGCGCTCGCTCAACCTCGTCTGCATCGTCGACAAGGACTACTCGGGCGAGGTCGCCAACCGGCTGCGCGGCGTCGGCCGCTTCGCCGCCTCGCGCACGATCGTCTGCTCGGTCTCCCCGAAGCAGGAGACCGTCGACGCCGTGGCGACGATCGCGGTGCCGAGCGAGACGGAATCCCACCTGCACGCGCCGATGCGGGAGACCGTCGTGCTCGAGCTCGGGCCCAAGCACCTGCGCCACCTCGAGACGATCATCGACCCGATCGTCGTCACCGACGTGCCGACCGTCGTGTGGTCGCCGCACGACCATCCGGACGCGCTCGACGCGCTGCTCGGGCTCTCCCAGGTCGTGCTCGTCGATTCGGTCGACGAGCCAGACCCGGCCGATGCGATCACGCGGGTCCGCTCGCTCATGGATCGCTCCTACATCGTCGACCTCTCCTGGCTGCGGACGACCCCGTGGCGGGAGCGCGTCGCGGCGACCTTCGACCCCGCGCCGCTGCGCGGCGACCTGCGCCTGATCTCGAACCTCGTCCTCCGCCACCATCCCGAGTCGGCGATCTGCGGCGCCCTCTTCGTCGGGTGGATGGCCTCCCGGCTGAACTGGGAGCTGACCCCGCTGTCGGTCGACAGCGCCGGGACCCGGACCGGCCTCGCCCACAC